>QCLW01000011.1 GCA_003214235.1 Prochlorococcus sp. AG-418-F16 | reverse complement strand
AAAAAATAATGATGCTGTTTTTAGGAAAAATATTGAACCTTCGTTAAAAAATATAACCAAAATCTTAGGATATTAAAATCCAAAAAGATTAGTGTCTGTGGAAACCAATTAAAAACAAAGCTCGTTTGTTGAAAAATATATAAAAAGTAATTCAATTTGTTGAATAGTTTTTTATTTATTTAGAAAATTGAAATTTATTCAACAAACAAAAAAATTTTTCCACTTATATAAATCTTCATAAACTAAGTAAATAAGGTTTTTAAATTAACAATTCCACAATTTCCACAGGAACTACTACTACTAAATTTTTTATTTATAATTTATTTTTATATTAGAAAAAGATAATAAAATAACTTATTGAATTTAATTTACGAAAAAAGTATATTGAGTTTGTAAAAAGTTCCAAATTCCGATGGAAATTATTTGTAATCAAAATGAGTTTAATAATGCTATACAACTAGTAAGCAAAGCTGTTGCTTCAAAACCAACTCATCCAATTCTTGCAAATATACTATTAACAGCTGATCAAGGAACAAACAAAATTAGCTTGACAGGATTTGACCTTAATTTAGGTATTCAAACCTCTTTTGATGGAACTGTTAAAAATAGTGGAGCTATAACGATACCTTCAAAACTATTATCTGAAATAGTAAATAAATTACCTAGTGAAACACCTGTTTCTCTAGAAGTAGATGAGAATTTAGATAATATTTTAATAAAAAGTGATAGAGGTTCTTTTAATCTGAAAGGCATACCCTCTGATGATTATCCCAACTTGCCATTTGTTGAAAGTGGTACTTCGTTAAATATTGACCCTATTTCTTTTTTGAAATCTTTAAAATCTACTATTTTTGCTAGTAGTAATGATGACTCAAAGCAATTACTTACAGGTGTTAATTTTACCTTTAAACAAAATTATTTAGAGTCAGCCTCTACAGATGGTCATAGATTGGCTGTTGCGTTAATTGGTAACGAAGAACATATCGAAAATAAAGATAACTTACCTTCAAATGAAGGTGATTTATCGGTAACTATTCCAACTAGATCATTAAGAGAAATTGAAAAACTAGTCTCTTTGAGAAGCTCAGAAAATTCAATAAAGCTTTTTTACGATAAAGGTCAGGTAGTTTTTATTTCTTCTAATCAAATAATTACAACAAGAACCCTTGAAGGTACTTATCCGAATTATTCACAATTAATTCCTGATACTTTTTCTAAGGTTTTTAATTTTAATACTAAAAAATTAATTGACGCATTAGAAAGAATTGCTGTTTTAGCTGATCAGCAGAGTAGTGTTGTTAAGATTAAATTAGATGATACAGAATTAGCTTCAATAAGTGCAGATGCGCAAGATATTGGCAATGCAAATGAATCAATACCAGTTTCCTACTCTGGAGGAAATTTTGATATTGCATTTAACGTTAGATATCTTTTAGAAGGTTTAAAAGTTATTGCTTCTGAAAATGTACTTTTAAAGTGTAATCTTCCAACTACTCCAGCTGTTTTTGTGCCAGAAGATAATCTCAATTCTTTTACTTATCTAGTTATGCCTGTTCAGGTTCGTTCTTAACTTGAAATTACCTAAAGAAATTTTATTAAGTGAATTACTAAATTACAGTGTTAAGGGCAATATGGCTCTTAATTACGGAAATGGTGAAAATGTTTGGATGCATCCTCCTGTTCATCGAATTTTAGGATGGTCCTCTCGTCCTTCAAATTTTGATTTAAAACGAAATGTGTGGCGACTTAATCAAATTAGTCAAATAATAGATAATGAAATTTATGTTAAGGGTGATCCAGCTATCTCTGATTTGCAAACTTTAAATAGGTTTCCAACTTTAATAGAAGCTAATCTTATCAATATAAATGGTTCAAAAATAGGTTTTATTGCAGATTTTTTATTTGAAATGAGAACTGGTAAAATTAAATATTATTTAGTTTCTCGATCTAATCCTAAAATTCCAGGATCTAGTAGATGGAAATTAAATATTGAAAATATTAATGATCAACAACCTGGCTTAGTATTTTGTGACAGCAATTCTTTAGATGATTTATCTTTAATAAAATCAAGTATTAAAAATGAGTTTTTTCAAAAAGGAAAAAAAATTATTGATAGATTTGATGATATGAAAAATATAGCTTCTAATAGATTAGAGAATTGGCTTGAAGAAGATGAAGATATAAACCAAAACTTAGATAGTAAACAAAATAGTTTTTATAATGATGAAATAACATCAAGATCTTTTATTGATAAAAAAGAAGATGACCCTTGGATATAAAGAATGATAAATCTAGAAAATAATGATCTATATGATCTTAATCAAGCACTCAAAGTTGAAAATTTAACAATTAATGATTATGAAGAAATTTGCATAAGATTAAAGAGAAAACCAAATAGAACTGAACTGGGAATGTTTGGTGTTATGTGGTCTGAGCATTGTTGTTATAGAAATTCAAAACCTTTACTATCTAAGTTTCCCACTAAAGGAAAAAATGTTTTGGTTGGTCCTGGAGAAAATGCTGGCGTTATTGATGTTGGAAATAATCAAAAATTAGTTTTTAAAATAGAAAGTCATAATCATCCTTCTGCAATTGAACCTTTTCAAGGAGCGGCAACAGGTGTAGGAGGAATATTAAGAGATATTTTTACAATGGGAGCAAGGCCAATTGCAGTATTGAATTCATTGAGATTTGGAAATCTTGATAAAACTTCAAATGTCGATTTGCTTCGAGGAGTTGTATCCGGTATTGCACATTATGGAAATTGTGTAGGTGTGCCTACTGTCGGAGGTGAAATTGACTTCGATGATAGTTATTCTGGAAATCCTTTAGTCAATGTTATGGCTTTAGGACTTTTAGAGACTAATGAAATTGTTTGTTCTGGAGCTAAAAATATAGGATCACCAGTATTATATGTTGGCAATACTACTGGTAGAGATGGTGTAGGTGGCGCAAGTTTCGCAAGTTCAGAATTAACTAGTACTTCATTAGATAATAGACCTGCAGTGCAAGTAGGTGACCCATTTATTGAGAAAAGTCTTATAGAAGCTTGTTTAGAATCTTTTAAGACAGGAGATGTAATCGCAGCTCAAGATATGGGTGCAGCAGGTTTAACTTGCAGTAGTGCAGAAATGGCTGCAAATGGAAATTTAGGCATATCTATTGATTTAGATTTGGTTCCTTCTAGAGAAGATAATATGTCTTCATACCAATATTTATTATCTGAATCGCAGGAGAGAATGTTGTTTGTCGTAAAGGAAGAAAAAATTAATAATCTTATTGAAAAATTTAATAAATGGGGATTATATGCCAATGTAATTGGTCAAGTAATAGAGAATAAAGAAGTAATTATTTCTCATAAAAGTAAAATTGTTGCCCAAATTCCTACTTCTGCTTTATCTGATGATACTCCTGTGAATGTTCATAATGTTATTAATAATCCACCTGATTATTTGTTAAAGAAATGGGAATGGAAAGAAAATAATTTGCCAGAAATTAATAATCAAAAAATATTTTCATTGAAGGAAAATAAGAGTTTTTCTTATTCACAAATTATTTTAAAACTTCTCTCTAATCCTTCAATAGCTTCTAAGCGATGGATTTATAAACAATATGATTCTCAAGTTCAGGCAAATACAGTTTTTAAACCTGGAGAATCAGATGCAGCTGTCATAAGATTAAGAGAACAAAATGAAAAAAATAAAAGTAAAGTCTTTTCTGGTGTTGCTGCTTCAGTTGACTGTAATAGTAGATGGGTTTCTCTTGATCCTTTTAGAGGATCTATTGCTGCAGTTGCCGAATCGGCAAGAAACGTTAGTTGTGTTGGGGCTGAACCATTAGCAATTACAAATAATTTGAATTTTTCTTCTCCTGACACTGCAATAGGATATTGGCAACTTTCATCTTCATGCAATGGAATTTCTGAAGCTTGTCAAGCTTTAGAAACTCCTGTTACAGGAGGAAATGTTTCTTTATACAATGAATCAAAAAATAAAGATAATGAAATTACTCCTATTAATCCTACTCCAGTCATTGGAATGGTTGGGAAGATAGATAATGTTGAAAAAGCCATATCTAGTGAATGGAAAAATATTAATGATCAAATATGGTTAATTGGCTCTTACAAATCAGAAACAACAATTGCAGCTAGTTCTTATTTGGAATATTTTCATGGAGAAATTACAGGTAGGCCTCCAAAAATAGATTTGTTGGATGAAAAATTTTGTCAGAGTTTTTTAAGAAATGCAATTTTAAAAGGTTTTGTATTTTCTTCTCATGATATTAGTGATGGAGGTTTAGCTATAGCTTTAGCAGAGTGTTCTATTTTGTCTGGAAAAGGTGCAACGATAGAATTAGAGAAAGATTCTAATAGAGATGATAATTTATTGTTTGCAGAAGGAGGCTCTAGAATTATTTTTTCAATAGACAAAACAAAAGAAAAAGAATGGCTGAATTATCTAAATAAAATTCAAATAAATTTTCAATCAAGTGTATATGTAAAAAAAATAGGATATGTTTTTAATGAAAATCTTAAGATAAAAATTCAAGATAAAAATATCTGCAATATTAGGGTTGAGGAATTAACCGAAAAATTTAATAATAGTATTGCAGGTCATTTATAAATATGAAAAATATTTCTCAACTATCAAATTTTCTAACAGATTAAGTTATGTGCGGAATAGTTGGAATCGTTTCTTCAGATGATGTAAATCAACAAATATACGATAGTCTTTTGCTTTTACAGCATAGAGGTCAAGATTCAACAGGTATAGCTACTATGGAAAATACTATTTTCCACATACATAAGGCCAAAGGTCAGGTTAATACTGCTTATAGAACTAGAGATATGAGGAATTTAATTGGCAAAATTGGATTGGGTCATGTTAGGTATGCAACAAAGGGATCAGCAGAAAGTGTAGAAGAGGCTCAGCCTTTTTACGTTAATGCTCCTTATGGAATAGTTTTGATACATAATGGCAATTTGACGAATACCAGAGATTTAGAAAAACAATTATTTAATATTGATAAGCGTCATACAAATTCTTCAAGTGATACTGAAATGCTATTAAATGTATTTGCGACAGAATTGCAAGAACAAATTCATAATCAAGAATTAGAACCTGATATTATTTTTGATGCTGTCAAATCTTTACATAAAAGAATTCAGGGTTCATATGCTTCAATTGCATTAATTTCAGGACATGGTCTATTAGCATTCAGAGATCCTTTTGGTATTAGACCTTTAGTCATAGGAAGAAGACTTTCATTAACTACAAAAAAAGAAGAGTGGATGGTTGCTAGTGAATCTCTAGTGCTTGAGAATAACGATTATCAGGTAGTTAGAGATGTAGATCCTGGAGAAGCTATTTTTATAAATCTTAATGGCGAGTTATTTTCTAAGCAATGTTCTTCAAATCCAATTTTATGTCCCTGTGCTTTTGAATATGTTTATTTAGCTAGGCCAGATTCAATTATGAATGGAATTTCAGTATATAAAGCTCGTTTAAAAATGGGAGATTATTTGTCTGAGACAATAAAAGAAACAATTAATTCTGGAGATATAGATGTTGTAATGCCTATTCCTGATTCTTCTCGACCTGCGGCTATGCAAGTTGCAAGACAGTTAGGTATTGAATATAGAGAAGGTTTTTTTAAAAATAGATATGTTGGTAGAACATTCATAATGCCTGGTCAGCAAAAACGTAAGAAATCTGTTAGACAAAAATTAAATGCTATGAGTGCAGAGTTTAAAAATAAAAATGTATTAATTGTTGATGACTCGATAGTAAGAGGTACTACTTCAAAAGAAATTGTTCAGATGGCTAAAGATGCAGGAGCAAATAAAGTTTTTTTTACATCAGCAGCACCTCCTGTTCGTTTTCCTCATGTTTATGGAATTAACATGCCAAATACAGATGAATTAATAGCTTATGATAAAACAATAAGTGAAATTGCTGACCAACTGGAAATTGATAGCCTCGTTTATCAAAGTGTTGAAAATTTACGTAAATCTATAATAAGTGACTCTTATATTGAAGATTTAGAGATGAGTTGTTTTACTGGTTCTTATGTAACAGGAACCGTAAATCAAGAGTATTTAAATTGGGTTGAAAATGAATATAAATCTTAGTCATGAAAGTTTTTAAGTCTAAAGCAATTCTCAAGATGCTCGCTTTTTTCTAATTTTAAAAAGTCGGTTATAAAATTTGTTTTATTAGATTTGAAATTTAATTTATCAAGTTTTAATCTAGCAGATTTATTTTTGTTAGTTTCAATATCAAGGTAATAGTTGCTTGGCAGGATTTTGAGGAAGTAATCGTTTTTAAGTTGATTTTTTTCATTTAAATACCCCAAACTGTATTCATTTGCGTAATAAATTTCATTTGTATTTATACAGAAGATTTTTCCTTGTTTAGAAACTAAATAAATATTTTCTCCATTTTGAGATGGACAACAAGAAACAATCTTTTCAGTTGGTAAAAGTTTTGCAAGCATTAATCCTTGAGATTGCTTAGTTGTCGGAGTTAAAAATTGATTTGATAGATTAAATTTAAAAATACGTCCTATTGACGTTAGGATTAATAAGTTTTGATCTCCATCAGAAATAAATGAATCTATTGTTTTAATATTATTTTTTAATTTTGTTATTGCGAATGATCTATTACTTTTAATCATGTCCTCATCAAATAAAACTTTTTTAAATCTTCCATCCGAATTTAAAATACATAAATAGTTTTTATTTCCTTTTTTAATTGAATGAAAATTTATTATTTCATTTGGATCAATATTTCCAAGAATTTTATTATCTAATTTGTAGTCAATATTAATATTTGATTCCCAATCAATGTGAAAAACTTTTCCGGTGTAAGTGGTCCCAATTATTTTTATGTCTTTTTCGATATTACATATGAATTTTTGAATATTTTTATTATCTATAATTTTATTTGAATCTTCAAAAGATTTCTTATAGTTATTTAAAATTATTTTTCTTAAATATAGTCTATTGTCAATGTATATTCTAGTTTTTTTCTTTATATAGTCTTCTAATATTTGATTGTTAATTGTTTCTAACTCTTCATTTTGATTTATATTTTTAAGTAGTTTTGTTTTTCTTTTAATATTATATTTTTTCTTTAATATTAATAATTCTTCTATTAGTAATTTAAGTAATAATTTTCTTTCATTTAATAATTTTTGAAAGTAATCCTTTTTTTCTTGTAATTTTTTTATATCATCACCTATTTGATTTTTTTCTAGATTTGTTAATTTTTTTAGAGGCATATCTAAAACTGAATTTGCCTGTTTTTCACTTAAATCAAAATTATAAATTAATTTAGATTTAGCTTCTGCAGAATTTTCTGAGCCTTCAATAGTTTCGATAACTTTTTTTATGTTTTTTGTTGCTTTAGAAAAACCTTCAAATATTTCTAATTTTTCAAGAGTACTTTTTAGAAAATAACTTGTTCTTTTTCTAATTGTTTCTTCTCGAAATTCAAGAAAATAATTTAGATATTCCCTTAAGTTTAGTTGAATAGGCTTGCCTTTAATTAAAGCTAAAAAAATAGCACCAAAGTTGGTTTGGAGAGTTGTTTTCTTGTATAAATTGGAAATTACAAGTTCTGAATTAGAATCTTTTTTTAACTCTATTACAATTCTCATTCCATCTCTATCGCTTTCATCTCTAATATCAGAGATACCATTGATTTTGCCTGCATTAACAAGTTCTGCTAGTTTTTCAATCCAACCTGCTTTACTAACCTGATAAGGAAGTTCTGTAATTATTAAGGCATTTTTTTTATGTTTACCTTTGCCTAAATTTAACTCTTCTATATTTATAACTCCTCTTATTGTTATTGACCCTTTCCCCGTTTCATACATTTCTTCTATTGCGTGATTATGGATTAATTCTCCCCCCGTAGGAAAATCAGGCCCTTTGATAATGTGAGATAGTTTTTTATTACTTAAATCTTTATTTTCTACTACTGCAACTAAACCATCTACTATTTCCCCAAGATTGTGTGGGGGAATGTTTGTTGCCATTCCAACGGCAATACCTGATGATCCGTTTAACAATAAAAATGGTAGTTGGGCTGGAAGAACATCTGGTTCTTTTTGTGAACCATCAAAATTATTTGAGAAATTTACTGTATCAGATCCAATTTCTTCAAGAAAAGCCTTGTGTGCTATTGGTGCTAAACGTGTCTCTGTATATCTCATTGCTGCTGGTGGATCATTATCTACGGATCCAAAATTGCCATGCCCATCAAGAGTTGGATATTTAGTCGAAAAATTTTGTACAAGCCTTACTAGTGCGTCATACACTGCTTGATCACCATGAGGATGGTATTTACCCAGGACATCTCCAACAACTCTCGCACACTTTCTAAATGGTCTATCAGGCGTTAAACCTAATTCGTACATTGCAAAAAGTATTCTTCTCTGGACAGGTTTAAGACCGTCTCTTGCATCGGGAAGAGCACGACCAACTATTACACTCATTGCATACTCCAGATAAGAACGTTTCATTTCTTCTTGGAGAGAGATAGAAGTGACTTTTTTCTTATCCATCAATGTGTAAAATTAAATATTTATTGATTAACTAAATTAAGACTAATAGGTAAACAAATATTTTCCAGTATTGAAAATTAAGAAGATGCATTTATTTTTGATTTTGCCAATATTACATCTGTTTGAAGTTGATCATTTTTTAAAAGTATTTCTGTAGAGATTTGCAATTTCCCCCCCCACAACTGTTCTTTTCTATATTCATAATTAACGTAGTTAGGATCTTTATTCAAAGCTTTTTTTGCGAGTTTAAGAGCTAATTTAATATCTTTCATTCTTAAACACGAAGCAAGTCCGAGTAATGGTTCAGCGTTTTCTTCTATTGAGATTGCTTTTTCAAAATGTTTAATAGATAGATTGATTTTGTTTTCCTCGAAATAAGCTAAACCTTTATTATTTATTGCTTGCCAGAAATCAGGTTTAATTTTTATTGATTTTTCAAATAACTTGATGGCTCCCGAGTAATTTTTTTCCATTAATAAAATATTTCCTAATTGAAAAATAGCGTTGTGGTTATTTGGTTCAATTCTTAATCCAGTTTCCAAAGCAGTCTTTGCATTTTTTAGGTGTGAAATTTTTATATAAATATTACTTTTAGCAAAGAATATTTCGCTAATATTTGAGTTAAGCTTTTGTGCTTTATTGAGAGAATTTAATGCTTCTTTGTATAGCTTGTTAGCTACCTGTGCTTCAGCCAAAATCAACCATAGTTTTTCATCTGTTTTATTTATTTTTACAGCTAGTTTTGATAAGTTAAGGCTTTGTTTGTATTGTCCAAAATATAAAAGTTGATAAGCATTTTTGCCAATAGATAAACTTTCCTTTTGTAAATTTTTAATTGTTGGGAAATAATAATAAGGCACCAATGATTTAACTTGATCTACTTTCAAAAAATAGAAACTGATTAAAGAGACACATATTATCTTTTTTAAAAACTTTTTCATATATTGATTGATTGATTGCTTAGATTTGCTTTTATGTTTCTTCTCCACATCCATGGTTTAATCCTTTTTAATGTTGTTCCTTTAAGATTTTCTTTCCAAGTTTTATCGTCCCAACTTAATGAATCAATATTAAGATTTTGAATCCATTCTTTTGGAGTAGTTTCAAAATTATTGTTGAATGGCACTGATTTATTCCAAGGACATACATCTTGACAAATATCACACCCTGCAACCCATCCATTTAAATTTTCTTTTATCTTTTTTGGAAAAAATTTCCCCCTACTTTCTATAGTGTGATAAGCAATACATAGATCAGATTGTATTACAAAGGGTTCTACTATTGCCTCTGTAGGGCAATGTTCAATACACTTATCACATTTTCCGCAAAGTGATTGATGAGGTTTATCTGGCACTAGCTCCTTTGTAAGGATCATAAAACCTAAAGTAAACCAAGAACCATTGTTTTTACTTATTAAATTGCTATTTTTACCTATCCAACCAATACCTGATTCTTCAGCCCATGCTTTTTCAAGAAGTGGCGAGGTATCAACACATATTTTCCATTTGCAATCAGGAATTTCTAGGTTAATCCATCTACCAATATTCTTTAATTTTTTGTAAATCACTTTATGATAATCTTCCCCTTGACTGAATTTACCAACCTTAAAGGTTTTGTCTTTGTTATTGTTTTGTGAACTAATGTAAGTAAACCCAACACTTAAAACACTTTTTGCTCCTTCAAGAAGTGAGCCTATGTTTTTCCTTCTTTCTGCTTCCATCCATTTCATTTCATCATGGTGGTTGTTTGATAACCATCTCTCTAATGCATTGGTTCTTAATTTTAAGCGCGAACTCCCTGGTATTAAAGCAATTCCAGATATTGAAAAACCTTCATTAATTGCTCTTTCTTTTAATTTTTTACTTATTTCTTTTTTCTCTTGATGGTTTTGGATCATTTCTTTATTATGTATAGTATTTCTTTTAAAAGTTATTTTTTGTGGAAGAAACTAATAAATAATTTAAATTTATTAAAAAAAAATATATCCTAACTAACTAAAAGTAGTTAAATTATTAGTAAAGTTAGTTTAGTTAGAAACGTTATTTTGGTTGAATCTAATCAAAATCAAGATTCGAACCTAGGAAATAGGCTCCAACAGGATCTAAAAAATGATCTTATAGCTGGGTTATTGGTTGTAATACCTTTAGCAACAACTATTTGGTTGTCATCATTAGTTAGTAAATTTGTTTTAACATTAGTTACTTCAGTTCCTAAGCAATTAAATCCTTTTATTACTTTAAACCCTTTATTGCAAGATTTAATTAATCTTACCTTAGGTTTAACTGTTCCTTTATTGGCTATTTTGCTTATAGGGTTAATGGCGAGAAATTTTGTAGGAAGATGGTTATTAGAATTTGGAGAAGGTACTTTATCAAAAATTCCTGTAGCTGGTGCAGTATATAAAACACTTAAACAATTGCTCGAAACTTTTTTAAGTAATAAATCTAATAGATTTAGAAGAGTTGTTTTAGTTGAATACCCACGAGAGGGACTTTATAGCGTAGGCTTTGTAACTGGTGATGTTGGTCCTTCTCTACAGCCAGAATTAGATGAAAAGTTGCTAAGTGTTTTTATTCCTACAGCACCAAACCCAACTACTGGTTGGTACACCTTGGTTCCTGAGTCTTCTGTTAAGGATTTAAATATTTCTGTTGAAGATGCTTTTAGAACAATAATTTCAGCTGGGATAGTTAATCCAGATGAGAAAAATAATACTTCAAATCCAACATTTTCAAAATTATTTTCTCAACTACGTGCTTCTACTAATACATCTTCTTAATTGATGAATAACAATAGATCCCTCTCGAGAGAATTATCTTTGATTTCTCTAGGTTTGATAAAAGATAAAGGTGATTTCAAATTAAATCAATTTCAGGTAGAAGAGATTATTGAATCTGCATTGGATTCTTTAGTAAATCATTGCAGAGATGAATTAGATAATTGTGAATCAGAGTTAGAAAATGCATCACAAAATATATTAGATAGTGAATTGCAAGAAGGTGTTGATTCCTCTTTTGCAAATGTTAGAGATCAATTAAAAAAATCTTTAAAAAAAATTGAAACTGTTATGAATACACTCTCAGTAACTTTAGACTTTCCTAAATTAATAGTTTCTAGTGGACAAATTGATATTAGAGAGGATGTGAATCAGAGGATTAGTAATATCATAAATAACCTTAAAATTATTGATTCTGATATTGACCAAGTAATGGATGGCTGGAGATTAAAAAGATTACCAAGAATTGACCGAGATATTTTGCGTTTAGCGTATGTTGATATTAATTTTCTGAACACACCTTTTGCAGTTGCTTGTGATGAGGCGGTAAATCTAGCTAATAAATATAGTGATATGCAAGGAAGAAAATTTATTAATGGAGTTTTAAGGAGATTACAAACAGTAAAATCGCAATGATTATTTGATATAAATAAATAGTATTTTAAAATTAATTAAATATGAATTATGAATATCAATGACAAATACTGACTCTAATAATTCTCGAGAGTGGGCTGCAGAAGCTTATGCACTTTTAAAAAAACGACAGGAAGACCAAAAACAAGAATTACAAAAGCAGGAAGACCAAAAACAAGAATTACAAAAGCAGGAAGACCAAAAACAAGAATTACAAAAGCAGGAAGACCAAAAACAATTTTTGATTGATACTGCTAGTAAAGAAAATATTCCCGGATCGTCTAAAACTTTAGATGAACCAGAATTGGGGGAATTTGATGATAATTTTACTTGGTCTGCAATGATACTAGCCGCTCAAGGAAAAAAAATAAATCAAATATCCATAGATGAAATTGATTGGTTAACTAAATTAAGAAGAGGATTAGAAGATACAAGAAAAGGTTTTGTTACTGAATTATTGGATAAATTGGGAGATGATCCTCTTACTCCCGAATCTCTTGATGATTTAGAGACTCTATTAATAAGAGCTGATGTCGGTATTGATTCAACTGATAAAGTGATAAGTTCTTTAAGAACAAAATTAAACGAAGAAGTCGTTGGTGGAGAAGCAGGAATAAAATTTTTAAAGAAAGAATTAAAATTAATTATTGATAAACCAATAAAAAATTCAGGTCTTGATCTTTTAGTGCCTCAAAAGGGTAAGTTAAATGTTTGGTTATTAGTAGGAGTTAATGGCGTTGGTAAAACTACTACATTAGGAAAATTAGCATATTTATCATCGAGGAGTAATTATAAAACCTTGATAGCTGCTGCTGATACTTTTAGAGCTGCGGCAGTAGAACAACTTAAAGTATGGGGTGATAGGAGTAATGTTGATGTAATATCTAATCAATCTAAAAATGCCGATCCAGCTGCTGTAGTTTTTGATGCAATCAATTCTGCAAAAAAAAGAAATGTTGACTTATTACTAGTTGATACAGCAGGTAGATTGCAAACAAAAAATAATTTGATGGATGAATTAGCAAAAATAAAAAAAATTATTGATAAAAAGGTACCAGATGCAATCGTTGAATCATTATTAGTGTTAGATGCAAGTCAGGGTCAAAATGGCTTAAAGCAAGCAAAAAGTTTTGCCAAATCAGCAAATTTAAGTGGAGCAATTATTACTAAATTGGATGGCACTTCAAGAGGAGGCGTCTCTTTAGCTGTTTCTGAAGAAGTGAACTTGCCCATAAGATTTATTGGAGCTGGAGAAGGTATAAAAGATTTGAGGCCTTTTAATAGTTATGAATTTGTGGAGGCTATGCTTGCTGATAAATAAATATTTGATTAAAATTTTAAATTTAATGTTAAAACATATTCATCTATTAGATTTGTTGTGAAAAATAATCAAAAAGAAAATTTATTTTCAAACAAATTTATTCAAAAATTTTTAGATAATGAATCTACAGTATCTTTGAAAAATAAATACAAATTTGCTGAAATTGCATCTTCTTTAGCATATTACTTAAAATCTTTTTCCAACATAAATAAATTACTAGATTATGTATGTTTAATTTTTAAACATATTTTTAAAGAAAAAATAGTATTAATTATTCCTTTAAATTACGAGGGAGAAATATGGAATGAAAACATAAAAATTTCTTCAAATTATGAATTTTTAAAAATTCAAGAAGAAATTAATAGTTTTTTGAATCAATTTAATTTTTCTAAAAATTTTAAAATAAAACAAATTCTAACTTTTGAGAATGCTTTAAAAAATAATTTCAAAGAATATAAAATAGAAACAAATAAAATATTATCTAGAGGTAAATGCAGAGGATTTATTTATATTTTTAGCAAGGATTTATCTGGTGATTCCATTACCGATGACTCTAATTTTAATTTTATTCAAAGTTGTCTCGCTCTTGGATTAGAAAATTACTGCTTAATAAAAACAAAGAAAAAGCATGAGAATGTAGATAGAGAAATTTCTACCGGTGCTGAAATACAATCTCAATTACTCCCAGATTATTGTCCAATTATTTATGGTGTAGACCTTGCTGCACATTGTAGACCTGCCCTCCAATTAGGTGGAGATTATTATGATTTTATGTGTTTAAAAACGAATATCTCAGAAAAAAGCAAAGAAAAAGCTAGATGGGCTTTAGTAATTGGTGATGTTATGGGCAAAGGAATTCCAGCTGGTCTTCTAATGACTATGCTGAGAGGAATGTTACGCGCCGAAGTTCTTACAGGTTTACCACCAGATAGGATTTTGCATGATTTAAATCAACTAGCAATAAATGATTTAGATCAATCACATAGATTTGTGACATTATTCTATTCAGATTATGACCCTAGAACTAGAAAATTGAGATTTGCTAATGCAGCTCATAATCCCCCTTTGCTTTGGAAAAGCTCAGATCAGAAAATTATAAAATTAGATGCAGAAGGATTTGTACTTGGACTACAAAAAGACGCAGAGTATAATTGCGGTGAAATTAAACTTAATGAAAATGATTTAGTGCTTTATTACACTGATGGAGTAATCGATACCTCTAATTCTTTAGGCGAAAGATTTGATGAGGAGAGGTTAATTAAAACCCTTACAAAATTATGCAAGCAATCCTATACATCCCAAGAAATCTTAAATAAAATATTTAAAAAATTAGATGATTTTACAGGACAAAATAGACATCTGGAAGATGATGCATCTATGGTTGTTTTTCAACTGAAATAGATATTTTTTGTCACCCATATAAAAAAATGCTTTATTAGAGATATCTAAAGTTACTAATTGATATGGCAAAAGTTTGGAGTAAAAGATTCGATAATACACTTGACCCTTTCATTGAAAAGTTTAATGCTTCAATTGGTTTTGATAGAAAGCTTATTTTAGAAGATTTAGATTGCTCGATTGCCCATGCAAAAATGCTTGGTAAAACAAAAGTTTTATCCTCTTCTGAAACTTCTCAGATTATTAATGGTTTAGAAAAAATAAAAGTTGAATATTTGGAGGGTAAATTTTCTCCTAGTCCCCCTTCTGAAGATATTCACTATTGTATTGAAGAAAAATTAATTAGTTTAATTGGTGATACTGGAAAAAAATTACATACAGGTAGAAGTAGAAATGATCAAGTAGGTACAGATATCAGATTGTGGCTTAGAAAAGAGATTGATAATCTTGAAATTTTAATAATTGATTTGCAAAAATCCTTCTTAAATCTTGCGAAATCTAATATTTATACACTAATTCCTGGATATACTCATATGCAAAGAGCACAACCATTATCTTTAGCTCATCATTTATTGGCTTATATAGAAATGTTCCAAAGAGACCGCGAAAGGTTTAAAGAAGTAAGATCAAGAGTCAATACTTCCCCATTAGGAGCTGCAGCATTAGCTGGTACAAAAATAAAAATAGATAGGAACTTTACAGCAGCAGAATTGGGTTTTGAAAATATTTATAAAAATAGTGTTGATGCAGTTAGTGACAGAGATTTTTGCATAGAGTTTGTTTCTGCATCTGCTTTGACAATGTCTCATTTGAGTAAAATTTCGGAGGAAATAATTTTATGGGTAACTGATGAATTTTCTTTTGCAAAATTAACAGATAAATGTGCTACCGGAAGTAGCCTAATGCCTCAGAAAAAAAATCCAGATGTTCCAGAATTGATAAGAGGTAAAACGGGAAGAGTTTATGGACATCTTCAAGCTTTGTTAACAATGGTCAAAGGGGTACCACTTGCATATAATAAGGATTTTCAAGAGGATAAAGAGCCAATATTTGATACTACAGAGACTATATCTTCTTGCATTAAAGCAATGACTATTTTAATTAATGAGGGCATAAAATTTAATATTGAAAATTTATCTGATTCGGTAGAAAATGACTTTTCTAATGCTACTGATTTGGCAGATTACTTAGTTGGCAAACAAGTTCCTTTTAGAACCGCTTATCACGTTGTGGGTGAAATTGTTAAGTATTGCTTAGAGAGAAGAATATTGTTTAAAAATCTTAAAATTGATGAATTTAAAAAATTTCATCCCAAATTTGATGAAGATGTTTTTGTGGATATTGAACCTCTTAATGTTGTCAATTCAAGAACTAGTGAAGGTGGCACAGGTTTTATACAAGTAGAAAAGGAGATAAATAATTGGCAGAAAAAATTGTTATTCTAAATCTGAATTATTTTTCTACAACAAGGGTATACTTTGGAGTAGAATAATAAGGTAATATTATAAAACTGCTTATGGTAGTTTTTTAATTAGGTTTTTTAGTTGATTTAAAGTGAGTATTTTTGTTGGCAATTTGCCTTTCCGCGCAGAGCGTGAAGATGTTTTACAGTTGTTTACCCCTTTTGGTGAGGTTTTAAATTGTTCTCTTCCTCTTGAAAGAGATACTGGAAGAAAAAGAGGCTTTGCATTCGTTGAGATGGCAGATGAAGCAATTGAGTCAACTGCTATTGATGGTTTGCAAGGTACAGAGCTTATGGGACGACCATTAAGAATTAATAAGGCAGAGCCAAGAGGATCTGGAGGATCTCGTAGAGGCGGAAGAGGCGGTAATAATGGCGGCGGCTACGGCGGAGGTGGCTACGGCGGAGGTGGCTACGGCGGAGGTAATTCTGAACCTAATACTTCTTATACAAATCAATCCTCCGGAGCAGAAGGTTGGGAAGATAGAAGTTATGGAAACTCTTCTGAAAACTCTGAATATGAAAGTGGCAGAAGCAGGAGAAAAAGAGGGGTTTCAAGTGAGGGTAATGTGTCAAACGAGGAGAATTAATAACCCATTTCTTCAAGTCTAGAAGTTAATTTAAGAAGATACTCAATATCTAATTCCTTTTTGATAGATTTAGTTGAAATTTGATTCCTCCAAACTTTTGCTTTTGGAATGCTTTCGACTAAATTTATAAGATGTTTACAAATATCCCAGGATTTTCCTCCATTATTTAAATGCTTTTCTATGTATGGAATTAAGGAGAAGATAATATCTGATGCAGATTTAGGTTTTGTATTGATTCCATACACTTTTTGGTCAATTTCAGACCATCTTAAGGGATATTTATACACTGATCTTCCAATCATTACACCATCAAAATCACTTAGAGCTTTTACCGATTCATCGATATTATGGAAACCTCCATTGATTTCAATTAATAACTCTGGATTTAATTTTTTTAATTTTTTGACTATGTCGTACTTTAGTGGAGGTATAGTTCTGTTTTGTTTTGGATTTAGACCTTTTAATATGGCTTTCCTTGCATGAACTGTAAATCTGTCTGCACCAGCATTTGCAATATCCCTTACGAAATTATTCAAGTACCTGAAACTATCATCGTCGTCTACACCGATTCTGTGTTTAATCGTGACCGGTAAGCTGCAGCTATTTTTTAAGGATTCTATGCATTTTGCTACTTTTTTAGGATCTCTCATTAGTGAAGCGCCAAAATTTCCAGAACAAACTCTTGGACTTGGACAACCAACATTAAAGTTTATTTCGTCATAACCCCAATCCTGAGCCATTCGTGCAGCCTCTTTAAGGATTTGAGGATTGTCCCCACCAAATTGAATCGATATAGGGTGTTCTTCATTATTAAAATCTAAGAGTTTTTCTTTTGTATTGGTATAAACTAAACTCTGAGCCACTATCATTTCCGTATATAAGAGAGCTTCAGAACTTATTTTTCTCATAATCATTCTGAAATGTTTATCAGTACAATCCATCATTGGAGCAATACTTAATTTATGAATATTTTTAATAGAATTGGTATGTACAGAATTCATTACTTTTTATGTGATTTAAATATATGAATCAATTTTTATCAAGAAGAACTTTTATTCTAATTCCTACTATGTCAATCTTAAAAATAATCTTTAAGCCAATGCAAGTATTAGCTTCTTCACTTTCTTCTAAAGAAGAGTGGAATTTATCAAAAGATGAATGGAAATCTAGGCTAAGTCCAGAATCTTATTATATATTGAGGGAGGAAGGAACTGAAAGAGCTTTCAGTAGCCAATTAAATAATGAGAAAAGAAAAGGGGTTTTTCACTGTGCAGGATGTGATTTGCCGCTTTTTCTCTCAGATAAAAAGTATGATAGTGGTACAGGATGGCCAAGCTTTTCGGATTCAATTCAAGGATCAGTTGAAACAAAGGTTGATTTCAAGTTAATTGTCCCAAGAACCGAATATCATTGTTCTAGATGCGGAGGTCATCAAGGACATGTCTTTAATGATGGGCCACTTCCAACAGGTAAAAGATACTGTAATAATGGCCTTGCATTAAGGTTTGTTCCTGCCTAAACATTTGTGCGGCCTTCCGCAACTTGTTTTGTGCATCACTTTAATGGAAAATAGTTTTAAGAAATTTTTAGGAAAATGATTGAAAATCAATCAGACAATATTGATAATAAAGAAAATGATGTTTCTAATCAGGATAATGCTCCTGAAGATGCTTCACCTCCAGAAGATCAAATAGTTGAAAATGATGAAAGATCTTCTCAAAAAACAGAAGTCATTAATACTGAAGACTTAAAAAACACTATTTCAAATAATGATGCAAGGTTAGAACAGTTAGAAAAAGAACATGAAACATTAAAAAATCAATATGTGAGAATCTCAGCAGATTTTGAGAATTTTAGAAAGAGACAGTCTAGAGATCAGGATGATTTAAAAATTCAACTTGTTTCTAATGCTTTAACTGCAATCCTCCCTATTGTTGATAATTTTGAGAGGGCAAGACAACAACTCAAACCTGAAAGTGAAGAAGCTCAAACTCTTCATAGAAGTTATCAAGGTTTGTATAAACAATTAGTAGAAGTTTTAAAACAACAAGGAGTCGCGCCTATGAGAGTTATTGGCCAGCAATTTGATCCAAATTTACATGAAGCTGTATTAAGAGAGCCTAGTGAAGAGTTTAAAGAAGATTTTATTTTAGAAGAATTGCAGCGAGGATATCATTTAGAAGGTAAGGTATTGAGACATGCTTTGGTTAAAGTTTCTATGGGACCTGGTAAACAAGATTCACAAGAGGAAGTAGAAAAGGATACAGTTGAAGGGGATATTGATTCAGAAGAATCTACTTCTGAAGATGTATAGATTCCAAATTTTTAGTTGAGCATTATTTAATGGCTGATTTTTACCAAATACTTGGAGTTGCGAGAGATGCTGATGCTGATACCTTAAAAAGGGCTTATAGAAAGTTAGCAAGACAATATCATCCTGATGTTAATAAAGAACCGGGCGCTGAAGATAAATTTAAAGAAATTGGCAAGGCTTATGAAGCATTAGCCGATCCTGAAACTAGAGCTAGATATGATCAGTTTGGAGAGGCTGGTCTTGGAGGCGCTGCTGGAATGCCTGATATGGGTGATATGGGCGGCTTTGCAGATTTATTTGAAACTTTTTTTAATGGTGGCTTTGGTGGACAAAATCCACAGGGAGGGAGAACTCAAAGAAGAGGTCCTCAACAAGGAGATGACTTAAGATATGACCTTAATGTGGATTTTAAAGATGCAATATTTGGTCAACAAAGAGAAATTACAATTCCTCATCTAGAGACATGTGAAGTCTGTAGGGGAACAGGTGCCAAACCAGGAACAGGACCCAAAACTTGCACAACTTGTGGAGGTAGTGGACAAGTTAGAAGAGCTACAAGAACACCATTTGGTAATTTCACACAAGTGGCTGAATGCCCTTCATGTAATGGAACTGGTCAAATAATCGCAGATCCATGTACGAGTTGCGGTGGTAATGGAGTAAAGCAAGTCAGAAAAAAATTAAGAATTAATATTCCTGCAGGAGTTGATACTGGTACTAAATTAAGAGTTTCCGGAGAGGGAAATGTTGGTTTGAAAGGTGGTCCACCAGGAGATCTTTATGTTTTTATCAAGGTAAAGAAAGATTCAAAATTAAAAAGAGATGGTGTGACTATTTACTCAGAAATAGCTGTGAGTTATTTACAGGCTATTTTAGGAGATACTGTTGAAATTACTACAGTTGATGGAAATGTTAATTTAAAAATTCCAAGTGGTACGCAACCAAATACAACTCTTTCGCTTGAGAATAAAGGTGTACCTAGACTTGGTAATCCAGTTGCTAGAGGAAATCATGAAGTTTTAGTTAAGGTAAAATTGCCTACGCGTATAACAGACGAAGAACGAAAGCTTTTAGAGGGTTTAGCGTCTCAATATTCTGATAAAAATATCAATTCGAGTAGTGGCCTATTTAGTAAATTATTTGGTAAAGAATCCTAATGCCTTCTTTAAAGTATTTGGATCTTAAATCTGTTCCATGTCCTTTAAATGTAGTCAAAATTAAATTGGCTTTAGAGAAGTTATCCAAAAATGAACAACTCATAGTTGAACTTGATAAAGGTGAACCAGAAGAAATGGTATTAAGTAATTTAAAAGAGATGGGATGTTTGTTTACACAAATCAAAGAAAATGAAAAATTTTTAAAAATAAAAATATTGAATGAAAAATAATAGTAAATATTTAGGTTTAGTTACTAAAAAATTTAATGAATTTTTTTTAGTTGACTTAAATAAAGAATACTTTGGAATTAGTGAGAGATTTTTATGTAAGGTTAGGAAGTCAATAAATTTCAAAGATCAATTCATTTATGTTGGAGATGAAGTAGAAATTGATAATGTTGATTTAAGAAGCAAACGCGCATTAATAACGAGTTTAAAAAAAAGAAAAAATTTATTAATTAGACCATCAGTAGCAAATATTTCAAATATATATATTATTTTTTCTGTTGAAGAGCCAGAGTTAAATTTATCTCAAGTTAATAGGTTTTTGATAGCAGCAGAATCGATGGAAGTTGAAGTTTCATTAGTATTAACAAAATGTGATTTAATATCAGATCAAAAAATAAATTTATTAATTGATAGATTTGGGAAATGGGGTTATCAAACAATTACTTTAAATTTACAAAAAACTGAGTACTTTAAAAATTTATTAGTTGAGTTAAAGCAAAAAAAGTGCTCAATATTTATGGGGCCATCTGGAGTTGGCAAAACTACTTTGCTTAATATGATAATTCCAAGTCTTCAAAAGAATACTGCTCCAGTTTCCCATAAAATTAAGAGAGGGAAAAATACTACTCGAAATGTTGAGTTATTTTCCATATCAAATCAAAGTTATATTGTTGATACCCCTGGTTTTAATATGCAACCTCTAGACGTTGATATTAGATTGTTGCCAAATCTCTTTCCTGAAATATATAAACAAGTAATCGATGAAGGAATTCATTGTAAATTTCGTAACTGCTTACATTTGAATGATGAGGGCTGTAATTTAAACAAATCTTTTGAAAGATATTCTTTTTATAAAGAAATGATTGAGTCTTCTAAGAATCAGTATTATCAAAACCAGGAAGATTAAGATTTAATCCTCCTGTTAAATCGTTCATTCTTTCTTTCATAGTTGCAGTAGACAATTCATGAGCTTTTTGAATAGCCTGCAAAATGTTTTGCTCTATTTTTTCTTTATCTGAATTTAAAATCTTTTCTTGCACTTCAACCCTTAAAGGAAGCTGGTTGCCACTTATCCAGACTTTTACCATTTCATCATCACTTTTTCCTTCAATCTCCATCTTTTCAAGTTCATCCTGTAATTTTTGAGCATCTTGCTGAATTTGTTTAGCTTTTTTAAATGCTTCTGTAAGTTGTCCAAAGTTAGGAAGTCCAAAACCCGCCATTTTGTAAAAAAGTTTCTTTAATTAGGATAGTCAAAACCAATCATTCTTACTTCCGGTTGCAGATAAATTCCTTTTTTTTGTAGTACTTTTTGTTGAATTACAGTTATTAATTCAAAAATATCTTTTGAACTTGCTGAAGAATTATTAATTATGAAATTTGCATGCATTGTAGAGATTTCTGCTCCTCCAATTTTAAATCCCTTTAAACCCATATCTTCAATTAATTTTGCTGCATAATGATTTTTAGGATTTTTAAAAACACTACCAAAAGTTGGCAGATGATATGGCTGTGTTTCTGTTTTTAACTTGAGGTTGTTTTTGGTTGTCTTAATTAATTTTTCGATATTGCTATTGGGTTCAAAATTTAGTTTTGCACTTATAATTGCTAAATTATTACTTTGAAAAGAACTAAATCTATATTCAAAATTTATATCTTTTTTTTCAATTTCAAGTGTTTCAAGAGTTTTATTATTAATAACTTTTACAGAAATAAGATTTTTTGCTATTGATACATCTCTTGTACCAGCATTCATATAAATTGCTCCTCCTAAAGTTCCTGGAATTCCGATAGCCCATTCTCCCCCTTGTAATCCTTTTTTTGCCAGAGAATTAGATAATGTTGGGAGCATTACACCCGCTTCTGCTTCAACAACTCCTGAATATGGTTCTATTGTGAATGACTTCATTTTTTTTGTACAAATAACTAAACCTTTTATGAAAATATTATTTATTAAAAGATTTGAACCAGCGCCAATTATTTGGCATGTTTGATTTTTTGATTTTGACCACTTTATTAAATTGAAAAATTCGTAAATACTTCTTGGCTCCGCAAAATATTCAGCAATTCCACCAACTTTTATAGTTGTATAGTTGCTTAGATTGAAGTTCTCAGAAATAATTTTTTTATTCATAAATCAATTTAAATATCCTAATTTGTTTGCTTATTTAAAATTGACCAGAAGTTATGACAGTCACCAGCTCCCATATTTAAAATAAAATCCCCTTTTTGAGTTAATTCGTAAAAGTTCTTTGTAATTTCATGATAATTATTTATGTACATAACATTTTTGTTCTGTTTATAAATAAGATCAGTAATAATTTCTGAATTAATTTTATCTTTGTTTTCTTCTCCTGCTCCAAAAATGCGTGTGACGTAAACAACATCTGCTTTTGATAATTCATTAGCAAATTCTTTCGCAAATTGTTTTACTCTGGAATATCTGTGTGGTTGAAATATGGCTATTAATCTACTTTTTTGTAAGTCATTATTAAGATTTTCCTTTATAAACAATCTTCCTAATTTAATCGTTGCTTTTATTTCGTTTGGGTGATGTGCATAATCATCATAGAAATTTCTTTCATCTATTTGACCTCTGAATTCAAATCTTTTTTTTGGCAGTTTTAGGTATTTAATATTTTTTTTAATGTCTATAAAATCTACTCCTATCATTCTTGAAGCTGCTATTGAAGCAGTTATGTTTGATAAATTGTGTAATCCTGGAATAGGAATATTTATAATGCTAATAAAATTTCCATTTTCATAATATTTCCCAATTGTATGCGTTGTATTGATTTCAGTGGGAATTATGGCAAAAGCTACTTTGCTTGATGAAGTGTTTGACCATTTACTATCTGAATAAAAATTATTTCTTGTGACTTCACAATCATAATTAAGTAATAATTTTCTTGATTTTGAAGCGAAATCTTTAAAAGAAGATAAAACTTCACCTAAACTTGCAAAATGATCGCAATGATCAAAATCAATATTATTTATTATTCCAATATCAGATTTATATTTACTTATTGTCCCATCAGATTCATCAACTTCAGCTACTAAAAATTTTGTATTTTCTAAATAACAATTCGAGTTGTAGATAGGAATTATCCCGCCAGTAATCGAAGAAGAATTTTGCGTACATAACTCAAGAAGTGTAGAGAGAAATGCACTAGTTGATGTCTTGCCATGGCTTCCTGCTATAGCTAATGAGGTGTAAGACTTCATTAACATTGCCAGGATATCTGAACGATGTTTTATGGCTAAATTTTTTTTCCGGCAATACGATAATTCTTCATTTTCTTGTTTGATGGCAGAGCTTACAACAAAATTAATCAATTTGTTTTTATGTTTTGAAATTACAAATTCAATATTTTGTTGAATTTGAGAAGTAAAAATAAGCGCGCCTAAGTGTTCTAATTTATTAGTTTCATTGTTTTTGACCAAATCAGATCCTGAAACTGAATAACCTTTCTTTAGTAAACCCATTGCTAATGCTGACATTCCAATACCTCCAACCCCAATAAAATGAAAATGATGTTTCAGCATTAATTCTTGATCCAATGTTTATCTTTTACTTAAATCAAGATAACTTCTAAGCAGAATTTTGGTATTTTTTCTTAAAAAAATATGTTTTCTTCACATTGAATTAATACAAAACTAGACTTATTTGCTTAATAAATCAAAAAAACCTTACGTTATTGCACAAAATTCAGTATGATCAGCAACTTAGGTTAATCATTTAGAAATTTTTAGTTATGACTTTGCGTGTTGCAATTAACGGCTTTGGCAGAATTGGGCGAAACTTTATGCGCTGTTGGCTTAGTAGAGGTGCTTACACCAATATTGAAGTAGTTGGTATTAACGTTACTTCAGATCCTAAGACAAATGCTCATCTTTTAAAATACGATTCAGTACTTGGCAAGCTCGATGGTGTTGATATTCAATATACTGATGACACTTTTGTAATTAATAACAAGACAATTAAGTGTTTTTCGGATAGAAACCCAATGAATCTTCCTTGGAAAGATTGGGGTGTAGACTTGGTTATTGAATCAACTGGAGTTTTCAATACAGATGTAGGTGCAAGTAAGCACCTAGATGTAGGAGCAAAAAAAGTTATTTTAACTGCGCCTGGTAAAGGTGCTGGAGTTGGTACATATGTAGTTGGAGTTAATGCTGATACATACAATCATAAAGATTATGACATTTTGAGTAATGCTAGTTGTACTACAAACTGCTTAGCTCCAGTTGTTAAAGTTTTAGACCAATCTTTTGGGATTAATAAAGGTTTGATGACTACAATTCATAGTTATACAGGTGATCAAAGAATTTTAGATAATAGTCATAGAGATTTAAGAAGGGCTAGAGCTGCCGCTACCAATATCGTTCCCACTTCTACAGGTGCCGCTAAAGCAGTAGCATTAGTGTATCCAGAAATGAAAGGAAAATTGACAGGAATAGCGATGAGAGTTCCTACACCTAATGTTTCAGCGGTGGACTTCGTTTTCGAATCTTCTAAATCTGTCACAAGCCAAGATGTTAATAATGCTCTTAAAGAAGCTTCTCTAGCTTCAATGAAGGGAATTATTAAATATGGAGATGAACCATTAGTGTCAAGCGATTATGCAGGCACTAATGAATCATCCATTGTAGACGCTGATCTTACTATGTGTATCGGGGATAATCTTGTTAAGGTTCTTGCATGGTACGACAATGAGTGGGGGTATAGTCAGAGGGTTGTAGATTTAGCGGAGATTGTCGCTAAAAAATGGGAATAATTAAAAGTGTTTGAAAGGTTTATTTTTCAATAATTTATTTTTTTTGTGATCTTTAAATTCTATTGATGGTTTTCCATTAGTAAAAAACCCAATCTCGTTAATATTCTTATCTAGTTTACATAAATTTTTTGCCCATTTCTTGGGTAATGAAAAAACCAATTCGTAATCTTCTCCTCCAAAAAAATAATATTCATCCCATTTTTTTCCTTTTGGCCAATCTTTATCTCTTGGTATTTTCTCATAATTAATAATTGCTTTACAATTGCTAGTAATTGCTAAATCTTGAACAGCTTGAAATAGACCATCGCTACTATCAGTGCATCCTATTCTTGTTATTTTTTTATTAGAACGAGTTTTAAGAAGATTTTCTAGAAAATTTTGGTTAACTTGAGGCCGACAAAAATGTTCAATCGATTTACTTATTAATTTTTCATTTAGAGAAACATTATTATCAAAATTAATATTACTTTTTATCATAAATCCAAGTTTGCTGAGACCATGAATTCCTGTAGTTAAGATAATCTCACCTGGTTTACATGCATTTCTTCGTAGTTTAAGCTCTCCTTGAATACCTAGGGCTGTTATTGAGATCATTTTTGCATTTCCTATTGAGCAATCTCCCCCAAGAATCACCCCACCATATTGTTTTAAAGCCTTATTTATTCCTTTATATAACTCTTCAACCCAAACCCACTCAGTTTTTGCAGGGAGAATTAGACTTATCGTAATTCCTACAGTTTTCTTGCTGCCACTGGATAATAAGTCAGAGATATTGCTGATGACTGCTTTCCACCCAAGGTCTTGAGGGGAAATACTAATTTCATTAAAATGAACATTTTCTACTAATGAATCATTGTTAACAAGTAGATTATAATTTTTAGTTTTGATTAAAGCGCAATCATCTAACACTTGATTTTTAGGCATAAATTTTCCAAGCCTATTTATTAATTCTTTTTCTCCTATATCTTTTAATAATTCTTTACGCATTTAATTTGAGGTTTTCAATTCCTTCTAAAACATCAATGGTGATAATTGTGTCATCTTTGGTTAGCTGATCTAATACATCAAATCCATCAACTACATAGCCAAATGCAGAATTCCGTCCATCAATTAAATTGCGACCTGCTGGATTCAATTCTGCTTCATATAAAAAGAAGAAGAATTGAGATGATCCATCATCAACTGCTCTATTTGAGTGAGACCATCCTAGGGTTCCAAGTGTTGCGAAAGGTAATGTTGGTGTCTCTGTGTAAAGGCCTAAATCTTCAAAGGTTTGATTATAAAAAGTATCCTGTTCACCAGGAATTCGTATTTCGAGAGGAACGTGACGTTCTTCATTTGTTTCAGGATCTACATACCCAATTGCTTCGCCAATTGGATCACCTGTTTGCATAACAAAAAATTCTTCTGCTCTGTTAATCGGTAAATCTTTATAGAAGTTTTTTGAAGATAAATCTATAAATGCACCTGCTGTAAGCGGGGCATTAAATCCATCTATAATTGCTATCATTTCTCCTTTGGAGGTCTTTATATTTACTTTTGCTCTGCCTAGTAATCTTGGTAGATTATCAAATTCTTCTGGAATAGAGTATGGAAATTGATTTGGTAGAAAATATTCTTCTAATCTACCTATTTTATCTAAAGCCTCTTTGCGGGTCGCTACAAACGAGTACTTATCCTTTGATTTGGCATCATCTTGAAGGCTATTAAAATTTTCTTTAAGCTCGAAAAATGTTTTTTCAGCAGTTTTTTGTTGATCTTTTGTTAATTCCTGAAAAATTCTACTTTGGTATTTTTTTAGTAAAGATTGACATTTTGTAACAGTTTTCGTAAGAGCGGGCCATCTTCCTCCCCTTACAAGGTCACTAGTTTCTTCCAATTTGTGTTGAATTTCTTGCAACTCAACTTGCTTGATAGGGAGTGCGTTTCTGAGGATTGCGTTAGGGTCTTTTACAGCATTTCCAGTAGGTAAATCAGCTAATACTTGAATCGGTTTAAAGAAAAAAACCTGTAAAATTATGAGTAATAAACTTAAGAAAAGTTTGTTCCGATTTGATAAGAATTTTTGCATAGCACTCTTGCAGGTTTATGATCCTTGGGGATGTAATACAGGAATGATTTCCAGTAACGATTTTCGCACAGGTACCACCATCGAATTGGATGGACAGGTTTGGCGTGTTGTAGAATTTCTACATGTCAAGCCTGGTAAGGGTTCTGCTTTCGTGCGAACAAAATTAAAATCAGTTCAAAGCGGCAACGTGGTTGACAAAACTTTTCGAGCCGGAGAATCAGTACAGCAGGCTATCCTTGAGAAGTCTAACCTGCAACACACTTATGTGGAGTCTGGGGATTATGTTTTTATGGATATGACAAGTTTTGAAGAGACCAGACTTTCTGTTGAACAAATTGGTAAAGGAGCAAAGTATTTGAAAGAAGGAATGGAAGTTAATGTTATTTTCTATAATGGTAAGGTGTTAGAAGTGGAACTTCCAATATCTATAACTTTAGAAGTTACAGAAACTGATCCTGGAGTTAAAGGTGATACTGCTAGTGGGGGCACAAAACCAGCTATTCTAGAAACAGGTGCTCAAGTTATGGTTCCTTTATTTATTTCTGTGGGAGAAATGATTAAAGTTGATACTCGTAACGATAGTTATCTTGGACGTGAAAATTAATGGCTATGAAATTAGATCATGAAGACTTAAATCGCTTAATAGAAAAAATCTCAACAAGCGATATTCAAGAGTTCTCTTTAGAAGGAGAAGACTTTAAACTTGAAATAAAACGGAATTTATTCGATCAGAATCAATTTACTAATAATTTAGTTTCTAATAATTCATTTGATAAGCAAACAAATGCTAATCAAAAACCTATAAACGATAATCTCTCGATAGCTAATGAGCCTGAGATACCTCAAGTAGCTCCTCCTGGACGTTCAGATCTTGCTGAAATTACATCTCCTATGGTTGGTACATTTTATAGGGCTGCAGCGCCTGGAGAGGAGCCATTCGTTGAAGTAGGTAATAATATTAAGGTTGGCCAAACTATTTGTATTTTGGAAGCAATGAAATTAATGAATGAAATTGAATCTGAATTTAATGCTGAAATAGTAGAGATTCTCGTAGAAAATGGAACGCCAGTTGAATTTGGTCAAGTTCTAATGCGAGTTAAGCAGTCTTGAATGTTTAGTCATTTCGATTGCAGTCTTTATAGCCTCAATCATGCTTTGAGATTGAGCTATTCCTTTTCCAGCAATATCAAATCCTGTTCCATGATCTGGAGATGTTCTGATAAAAGGTAAACCTATTGTAGTGTTTACTGAGTAATTAAGAGCTATAACCTTCATTGGTATTAAACCTTGATCATGATACATAGCAAGAATGCCATCATGCTTTTCAGCATCTTTGTGTCTCCAAGCTTTGGCGGATGAATTCCAACAACTATCTGGCGATAAAGGGCCTAATAATCTAATATCTTTATTCTTTTCATTCCAAGCAATCAATGCATCATTAAGCCAATCTCTTTCTTCATGACCCAAAATACCTTCTTCACCAGCATGAGGGTTTAAGCCTGCAACTTTTAAAGTAGGTTTTTCACTATATTTATTACAAAACTCTTTGAAAAGATCTAATTTAGAGTGAATTAATTTTGTATTTAGTCTCTTTGGTACCTCACAAAGTGGTATGTGGGTTGTAGCAAGTAATGTATTAAATCTCCAACCAGTAATTGGTGATTTAGCTGTGAATAGCATTCCAATATTTTTTGCTCTACACAATTTTGCTAATACTTCAGTCTGTCCTGCGAAGTAATGACCTGCTAGTGACCATGATTTCTTGCAAATTGGGCCAGTTACAAGTGCTGAATTATGATATTTTTTTACAATTTCAATTGCTTTTGTTAAGTAATAGAAACTTGAATTGCCATAACTTACTTTAGATTCATTATCAGATGAAGAAATTTTGAGATCATGAATTTTTAGATTATTAGGATTTGCTAGATTTTGCAATCCTAAAGATTTAAGATGAGTATATGTATTTTGTAGCTTATTTTTTGAGCCAACTAATATAAAGTCAATATTTTCTGGCATTTCATGAGAACCAAGAGCTTTTAAAATTATTTCAGGTCCTACACCAGACTCATCTCCGACGCTCAATACTATTTTATATTTATTATTTGTATTTTTAAAATTCATAAAAAGTTTTTAAATCTATTTATTTTTTAACTATTTAAAAAGCAATTTTTTAAGCCTGTTTTATAGTTTTTATAAATTAGTTTATATCCAAGTGTTTCACATAACAGATTATTAGAAACTCTTCTATTTTCCATCCAAAAAGATTGAGCGATGGGTGATAAGTCCTTTTTTGCATCCTCAAATAATATTGGTTTTGGCATTTTTAATCCAAGTAGATCGTAACAATATTGAATAACTTCTATTTGAGCGCAGGGTTCGTCATCTGCAATATTAATAATTTGATGAAATTTTAAAGAATCTTTATTTTGTAATAGATAGATAATTGCATTTGTAATATCAGCAACATGAATCCTTGAAAATACTTGGTCTTTTTTTGAGATAATACGAATCTTTTGATTTCTTATTGCTTCAAAAGTGGATCTACCAGGTCCATAAATACCCGGTAGCCTAAAAATTTGTACAGGTAAATCAGATTTAATCCATTCTTTTTCGCAATGTAATCTTTTATGACTTCTTTTTTGAAAAGGGTTAGGTTTATCAATCTCAGATACCCAATCACCTTTGGTGTTCCCATATACTCCTGTGGTAGATAAATATCCAACCCATTCAAGGGATAAACTTTGTAGCTTATTTTTTAGACTTTCTAATACTGGATCATTACCATTCTTGTCGGGTGGTATGCAACTAAGAATATGCGTGACACCATCAAAAATTTTTTCATTAGGAACTATACCTTTTTCACTGTTAAAAACAAAACTATTTGGATCTTTATTTTCAGATCTCGAACTTGTTAAAGCTGTATAACCAAATTTTTTTATGGTTTTTGCAAAGAAACTACCGGTAAAACCACATCCTAAGATTAAAAATTTCTTTTTATTTCTTAGATAACTTGCGAAATTATTCATAGGTAGTATAGTAGTACATATGTATTATTTAACAATGAAGGCAGCTGTTAAGCCTAAATTAAAATTAAAAACTTTCTGCATTAGCAAAAGTTATACTCGTTTGAGAGAAAAAGAAATCAGTTTAGTTGATTATAAATTCTACCAAAAATTATTTATTGTTCTCATTTCATTGTCTACATTTTTAATATTCCCAGAATCGCCAAGAGATTTGGAAAATATATGTGAGAATTATAATTCTAGGAAATTATGTAATGTTTGGTAGTCAAGCTGCTTTGTATTTTGATTCGCCTTGTTCATAATTTTTATTAGTCACCTTGAAATTAGGATTAGCCCATTGTAATAATCTTATAGCTAATCTTAAATCTCCTTCTAACCAAGCTCTTATAGCCATTGCTCTTCTAGGATCATAAAATTTTTGTCTTCTATACCAATACAAAGCATTTTCATCTGATTTATCCCCATTACAAGAAAGACATGCAGGTACACAGTTTTCTGTGGTACTTAATCCACCTTGGCTACGTGGTAATACATGGTCGATGGATTCAGATGGTTTTCCGCAATATATACAACTTTTTCCTGTAAATCTATGAATTGACTTTCGCCATTGTCTAAATCTGAACTTAGGACATAAATCCTCTAAAAATACAGCATCATTAATATGCATTCAGACTATTTAGTTAAATAAATAATGGCTTGCATATATCAAAAGTCAATATTTAATTATCATTTTTTAGCTAAATTTGGCGCGTAAAAATATAATTTAGTGTTGATAGATACAAAAATACAATTTACTAAATTTACTAATTAAAAATCAAAATATTTAAAGCTTTAATTAATAGCTATATCTTTCAATTGTCTCTTCCGAATAATCTTCATTAGCTGCTTCTAATTCTTTGTCTAACTTTTCTTTTCTTTTTGCTTCTTTTTCTAGTTCTCTTTGTAATTTTCTATCTGGATGAAGATTATCTAGATATTCAACACAATAGCCGTATTTTTCTCTCTCTCTTATAACTGATTCAGTAATTTGTGATGCCGCTTGTTTAGGAGAGACTTTGAATAATCCTCCCTTTTGTTTTTTTATATACGTATATGCTGCATCCCAACTACTTTCATGATCATTGCCTCCATCTCTCATAGTACAGAAAATCTCTGCTCCAAATGATCCTGCATTAACTTTAGATATTTGAAAAGACAGAAGAGACATTATTCCTAGAGTTAATAGTATTAATTTTTTCTGCGTAGATCTTTGCATTAAAATTTTATTCTTCTATTTAAAAATATCTTTTATTGAGAATATGTCTATAGAAATTTAAGATTTAATTAGTCCGAATATGTTTAAACATTTTACAACTAAAGGAAGAATTAAAAGCACAGTAATTAGCCTTACTGCGTGTAGTGTTGCAACTGCTGCCCCTACTCCATATTCTGACCCTACCAAACTCATACCGCTAATACCTCCTGGTGCAGCACCTAGAATTGTTGTAATGATATCTATATTAAGTAATCTGCTTGTCCATAAACCAATTGCTAATCCTGTAATAACTAAAGTAAAAGTTATTAAGATAGCAGGTCTCCATAAGCTTTGAAGGTCAACTAAGGAGTCTTTAGTTAATGATGTGCCAATAACTGTTCCAATGCAAATTTCTAATATCGTTCTTGACCCAATTGGCCACTCTGCTATCTCTACTTTGCCACTAATGCTTAATATGCTTGCGCCAATTAAAGCCCCAGCAAGAGGAGCTGCAGGTATACCAGTTTTTAAAGCTAATGCTCCAAAAATACTTCCAGCAAGTAGATAGTATGTGAGATTTAGGTTTGGCATGAATTTTAGTGATGTTTGGACATAATATAAGAAAAATTTTTTTTGGCTTGGGTTTATAGTCAAATTATATTTTTGTTTTTCTCTCCTAATGTCCCCTTTTATTGGCATAATATTATTTAAAGCATAGTTTTTTATGTCTTCACAAATTTCATACAAATTTAAGAAAAGCCCAATTAAGAAAAAATTATCTTTTTTCGAGGGTGGCCACTACCTTGAGAAATTAGAGTTTGCTCTTGCAATAGCTCAAACTAAGGGAGATGAAAAAAAATCAATTTCTCTTAGGAAAAAGATTGTTGAATTGGGTGGAAATGTTGAAGAGCCCGGAACTTAACTCAATTTGCTTCAAGATATATAGATGCCACCTCTAAAGCTTTACCAGCTTGCTGAGCTGTTATTTTGCTTTGATCAAGAAGTATTTTACTAATAGCAGAAATCACTGTAATTATATCTCTATCATTCACATAGCCTAAATGACCTACTCTGAATATTTTCCCTTTTAAGTGATCTTGACCGCCAGCGAGCAGGATATCAAACTTATTTTTAATTGTTTTTCTAAATTCTTCAGCATTGATTTCTCCAGTTTTTATTGCAGTAATTGAAGGACTTAAATATTTTTCATCAGCAAATAATTCTAGATTTAAAGCTTTTACAGCATTGCTCATTGCTAATTTATGTTTATTATGCCTGAGGAAAATATTTTTTAATCCTTCTTCTCGCATCATTTTTAAAGCTTCATCTAAAGCAAAAACCAAATTAACTGCAGGAGTATATGGATTACTGTTACTTAAAAGACTCTTTCTGTAGGATTTTAAATTTAAATAAAATTTTGGTAAATTAGATTTTTCTGTAGCTTCCCATGCCTTTTGGCTCATTGCTATAAAACTAAGACCTGGCGGTATCATGTATCCCTTTTGTGATCCTGAGGCAACGACATCTAATTGCCATTCATCTACTGGTACATTGCAAGCTCCAAGACTTGTCACGCAGTCAACAATTGATAAAGCCGTGTTGTGTTCACGAATATATGAACTTATAGTTTCTAGATCATTAATTACACCTGTTGAGGTTTCAGAATGAGTCAAAATAACCGCCTTTATTTCTTTTTGTTTATCTTCTTCTAATACCTTTTTGAATTCTGCTGGATTAAGTGGTTTCCCCCATTCGGCATCAATTTTTATTACTTCTAAACCAAATTCTTTAGCAACTTTTACCCATCTTTCGCCAAATTTTCCATTTTCTCCACATATTACTTTATCTCCTTTACTTAAAGTATTTATTATTCCAGCTTCCATTGCGGCAGTTCCACTACCAGTAATTGTTAGAACATCATTCTCAGTTTGATGAAGCCACTTTAGATTTTTAGTGGTACTTTCTACGAGATCTTGGAATTCTTTACTACGATGGCCTATTGGATGCTTGCTTAGTGCTTGTAAAACTTTTTCTGGAACTGGTGTGGGTCCAGGAATCATCAATGATAATTTTTGTTGTATGGCCACTTTTTGTTAAATAGGTCATTCTTAGAGTAGTTCTCATTATATATTTTTCAATTACTTGATTTGAAAAAAGGATTTTCTTTACCTTTGTGGGTTGCTGGAGCTGCTAGGTCAGCATTAAAAAAATTAGTAGGTTTGCCATTTGATAATTATGAACTAATAAAAATTTCTAATGAAAAAAAAGAAATAAAAATTGAGATTCATTCTGTTGGTTTACTTAAAGATGACTCGCATGCATTAGGAATTACCTTCGCAAAGTCTGGATTAGATCTTGACATTACACAAAACTTAGAAATATGGACAATAGCCTCTTTAGAAAAAATTTCTTTTAATAATCCTAGTCAAACAAATCCAATTAATATTATTGCAGGATCTGGTGTAGGTATAAAAGAGGACACATTAGAGATATGTATTTCTGATTTTGCCAAAAAAGTTTTATATGAAAATTTATTAGATATTATTCCTGAGGGCTTTAATTTGAAATTAGAAATAATTTTCCCAAATGGGGTTTTTTTAGCTGAAAGAACTAGTAATAAGTCATTTGGTATCGTTGATGGATTATCTATTATTGGAACTTCTGCTGAGACTTATTCAAGTGCTTCACCTGATCAATTAGAAGATGCTAAAACTAATCTAACAAAGTTAATTAAAAATGATTTTAAAGGGAAAGTTGTTTTTGTTATTGGTGAAAATGGTTTAAATTTGGCAAAAACTTGCAATGTTAAGTTGCCAATTATAAAAGTTGGTAACTGGATAGGACCATTAATAGTTGATGCTGCAATAAAAAATGTTGAAACTGTAATTCTTTTTGGTTATCACGGAAAATTAATTAAATTAGCAGGTGGTATTTTTCATACACATAATCATTTAGCTGATGCAAGAATTGAGATTCTTGTTTATTTAGCTGTTAAAGAAAAGGTACCAGCTGAAATAATAGTTGAATTATCTCAGTTAGATAATCTTGAGAATGCATTATTACTTCTTGAAGGATTTGATCAATCTATAGCTGATAAATTATTCAAGAATTTATCAAATACGATCGAAAAGCGTTCTTATGCATATGTTAATAGGTATGTAAAAACAGATATGGAAATCGCATCAATCATTTTTGATAGAAAAAGGAAAATTAGGTGGGCTGGAATTAACGGCAATAATTATATTTCTTATTTTCAATGAGATTAATTTGTGATTCATTATGCTTTTGTAAATAAATTGAGTTAACTTTTATACATGAGTCAAATAATTTTTAAAAAAGAACGCGATCCTTCAATATTAATTTTGGATTTCGGATCTCAATATTCTGAATTGATTGCAAGAAGAATTAGAGAAACCAATGTTTTTTCTCTTGTAGTAAGTAATTACATTTCAATTGAGGAAATTAAAAATATTAAGCCTAAAGGGATTATTTTGAGTGGAGGCCCAAATTCTGTATATGAACAAAATGCGCCTAAGTGTGATGAAAAAATTTTTAATTTAGGAATTCCTATTCTTGGCATATGCTATGGAATGCAATTAATGGTCAAAGAACTTGGAGGATCTGTTATTTCAGCTACCAAAAGAGCTGAATATGGTAGAGCACCAATAAATATAGACCAAGAATCTGACCTCCTTTCTGATGTAGAAGATAAATCTATTATGTGGATGAGTCATGGCGATTCTATTAATTGTTTGCCTGATGGATTTAATAAAATTGCTCATACCGAGAACACACTCCATGCAGCAATTTCAAATGATAGTAAGAAATTATTTGGTGTACAATTTCATCCTGAAGTTATTCATTCAGAGTTTGGCATGACGGTAATTAAAAATTTTGTTTATAGAATTTCTTGTTGTGCGGCTGATTGGACAACCGAAACCTATATTGAGGAAACTATTCCCAGGATAAGAGAGCAAGTTGGCAATAAAAAAGTTTTGCTTGCCTTATCTGGAGGAGTTGATTCCTCAACTCTTGCTTTTCTTCTCAATAAAGCTATTGGAAATCAGCTTACATGCATGTTTATAGACCAAGGTTTCATGAGAAAAGGTGAACCAGAATTTTTAATGAATTTTTTTGATAAGAAATTTCATATAAAAGTTGAATACATTAATGCAAGGGAAAGGTTTATTGCAAAATTAAAAGGTATTACTGATCCAGAACAAAAAAGAAAAATTATAGGTGAAGAATTTATTAGAGTATTTGAGGAAGAAAGTAATAGATTGGGACCTTTTCAGTATTTAGCCCAAGGTACTCTTTATCCTGATGTTATTGAAAGTGCTGGGACTAATATTGATCCTAAAACAGGAGAAAGAATAGCTGTAAAAATAAAGAGTCATCATAATGTGGGTGGATTGCCAAAAGATTTACAATTTAAATTAGTTGAGCCATTAAGAAAACTTTTTAAGGACGAAGTCCGAAAAGTGGGAGCTGCTTTAGGTTTGCCTGATGAAATCATAAAAAGGCATCCATTTCCAGGACCAGGATTAGCTATAAGAATTTTGGGAGAGGTGAATAATGAAAAACTTGATTGTTTAAGAGATGCAGACTGGATAGTAAGAGATGAAATTAAAAAAGCAGGTCTTTATAATGATATCTGGCAAGCTTTTGCAGTATTGCTACCTGTAAAAACAGTAGGAGTTATGGGTGATAAAAGGACTTATGCATGGCCAATAGTTTTACGTTGTGTATCTAGTGAAGATGGTATGACAGCAGATTGGTCAAGAATTCCTTTTCAGATTTTGGAGAGAATTTCAAATAGAATCGTAAACGAAGTAAGTTTAGTTAATAGAGTTGTTTATGATATTACAAGCAAACCTCCTGGAACTATTGAGTGGGAATAAACAGATTTTAAGAACTCAGTTATAACTTGAATCTATCGGTTTTACGTGAGAAATAGTCAAAATATTGGTTAAGTCATAGCAGTGCTTTTGGGCGATTAAATATTGCTCGGTTTTACGTGGGTTTTACGTGGCACCTTTTACCGTCTCTGTAGAGAAATCGTATAAAGTATGTTTTCTCTACAGTTG
>QCLW01000010.1 GCA_003214235.1 Prochlorococcus sp. AG-418-F16 | reverse complement strand
TTTTCTTAGATTTTTAATCTCTTTTTTTCCAAGAATGCGATCATTTTCTCCACATAATGCTTTAATTGGGATATTTTGAATATATTTATGTGTTCCAGCAAACCCTCCACTTTTTGCAAATGATGCAAGTGAATTCCTCCATCCTTTACAACCTAAATGAATTGAAGCAATTTGCTCTTCCATTTCACCAACACATTCATCTGGAAAAGCAAATGCTTGCCTACAAAGACTTTTTCTGACCTGCGGCAATCCAAGAAATGAGGCCCCAATTTGGTTAAGAGGAAAAGGAATACTCTTGGGTTCTCCGAACAATCCGGCGGGAGATAAAAGGAAAATTTTATCAATAGAATCAGGTGATTCAAAAGCAAGTTTTAAAGCTATTGAGCCTCCCATAGAAGCACCAATAATTTTCAGATTCTTTGTTATTTGTAAGGTCTTAAGGAGATCAATTAAATATGATATTATTTTCGAAGGGTTGTATTCATTTGTTGCGCACCTAGGACTAAAACCAAACCCTAACAAATCAGGAATTATAACTAGGAAATTTCTTTTTAATGATTGATATATTCTCCTAAACTCTAAAAAACTACTGTCAAATCCATGCAGGAGAAGTATAGGTTGACCTTTTCCTCCCATAACCACAGGGAATTTCAAAGAATTCCAGTTCTCATTGAGTTTGATCCACTTAACATCATTTGCTAAATAAAGACCTAATGGATCTAATAGAGATATTTTGGCACTCTCAAAAAAATCGACATTCAAATCACTAAGTTGTTCGAAATCAGTTTTAGTCAAAAAGATAATTATATTTTTATTTTTTGTTGTTCAAAATTTGCAATAACTTCAACTATATCCTGTTTGTGAATTTCAAAAGGCAAGAAGTGAATCTCAGATTCATCTCGACAAGTAAATTCAGCAATTTTCTCTAAATTGTTATTTTCAAAAACATTTATTCCAAGTTGTGCAATAGTAGTTGGTAAATTCAATTCTTTCATAAGTACCAACAATTGTTTACTTGATTGTTCAGCTAATTTATTATTATTTTTCATTTCTTCTAGTCTTAATTGCAATAATAATCCAACACCAACAATCTCACCATGTAAGAATTTATTTGGGGTAATTATCTGAGTAATTGCATTGTGAATGGCATGTGCGGCTGCAGTCCTACACTTTTCACCCCCAATACCACCTACTAATCCTGCTGTAAGTCCACACGCTTCTATAGTATTTCGCCAAGAAAGATTATTTTCAAATTCACCCTTAAATGCTTTCCCCCCATCTATTAGTAGTTGATCTCTTAAAACTCTTGATATTTGAATAGCTTGTTGAACAAGGCCATCATCAATTTTTGAACTTGTTATTGAGGATTCATACCATTTTGCCAAAGCATCCGCTATGCCACTTGCAAGTGTTCTTGATGGAGCTGTTTTAATAAATTTATGATCATATACTAGGATTTTTGGACAAGATCTTAATTGGACATCCTTTATGAATTGGCCATTTTTTGTATAAATATTAGATAAAGCTGTCCAACCTGCACATGTAGAGGCGCTAAGAGGCACTGTAAAACAAGGGATATTAAGACACTCTGCTATATATTTCCCAGAATCTAGAACTTTGCCACCTCCAGCGGCAATAACAGAATCATGATTATTATTTAAAATGATACTCTTAACTCTTGAAATATCTTCATAACAACAATCAAATTGTAAATTAGCAGAGCTAATATTAAGGTTTTGATTTTTTAAATCTCTAAAAATTTTATTTCTCAGATTACTTGTATTAATACCTCTACCTAGAAGTAATGGACTTTTAGTTAATTTAGTAATTTGAGGTAAAGATTCTTCCCAGGCATGATTCCCCCTAAATATAGTTTCTGGAGAGATTGATTGCATATTTACTTTGAATAACTAGAAGTTAGCACTTGCTAACTCTTGAGGAGATTCTTCAGAAGAAATATTAATTGTGACTTTTTTATTATCATCTATATCAACTAAAGCCTTATCTCCATCCTTTATCCTTCCAGAAAGAACTTCTTCAGCCAAACTATCCTCTAATAAGCGCATAACAGCTCTTCTTAAGGGTCTTGCCCCATAAGAAGGATTATAACCTTCCTCAACAAGTCTTTCTTTGAATGCCTCAGTTACGTTTAATTTAATGCCTTTATCTTTTAATCGCGCAAATACCTCTTGCAACATTATTTCAGCTATTTCTTTAACCTCATTTTTAGTTAGTTGCCTGAATACAATTATTTCATCAAGTCTATTTAAAAATTCAGGTCTAAAGTATTGTTTTAATTCTTCATTAACTAAGGATTTTATTCTATTGTATTGGCTATCTTCAACAGAATCACCAGAAAACTCAAATCCTAAACCGCCTCCACCTTTCTCGATTACTTTGGAACCAATATTAGAAGTCATTATTAGTAAAGTATTTTTAAAATCTACAGTTCTTCCCTTTGAATCTGTTAATCTGCCATCTTCAAGAAGTTGCAATAATAAATTAAATACATCTGGATGTGCCTTCTCTACTTCATCAAATAAAACAACCGTATAAGGCCTTCTTCTAACCGCCTCAGTAAGCTGACCACCTTCATTAAAACCAACATATCCAGGAGGCGAGCCTATTAGTTTACTAACTGTATGCCTTTCCATAAATTCTGACATATCTAATCTAATCATGGCTTCTTCACTACCGAAAAAATATGAAGCCAATGATTTAGTCAATTCAGTTTTACCTACACCTGTAGGGCCTGAAAATATGAAACTCGCGATGGGTCTATTAGGATTTTTTAATCCAACTCTCGCCCTTCTAATAGCTCTTGATACAGCTTTTACAGCTTCATCTTGTCCTATTAGCCTTTGGTGTAGAGTTTCCTCCATATTAAGAAGCTTAACTGATTCGGTTTCTGTTAATTTTTGAACAGGGACACCAGTCCATGATGCAACTATATTTGCTACGTCCTCTTCATTAACTAGAGGATTTTGTAAAAGTTTTGAATTATTTTTGACTGAGTTAGTATCAGAAACATCCTCATCTTTAGAGTCTTTTTTATTTTCAAGTACCTCTTTAATTTTTGCAGACAATTCCATCTCTTTTTCTCTTAATTGGCCTGCCTGATCAAAATTTTGATCCCTAACAGATTCTTCCTTTTGTTTTTGGATTTGTCTTAGTTCTTTATCTATTTCTTTAGCTTCTGGCGGAAGTTTAGAGTTTATTAAACGTACTCTACTTCCTGCCTCATCGATGAGGTCGATAGCCTTATCAGGTAAAAATCTATCAGATATATAGCGATCACCTAGATGAGCTGCAGCCTCTAAAGCATCATCAGTAATTTTTAGACGATGATGTTGTTCATAGCGTTCTCTAAGACCTTTTAAGATTTCGATTGTATCTTCAATAGATGGTTCACCTACCATGACAGGTTGGAATCTTCTTTCTAGAGCAGCATCTCTTTCGATATGTTTTCTATATTCATCAAGTGTTGTTGCTCCAATACATTGAAGTTCTCCTCTAGCTAATGCTGGCTTAAGAATATTTGCAGCATCTATAGCTCCTTCAGCAGCTCCAGCACCAATTAATGTATGTACTTCATCTATAACAAGAATTACATTACCTGCAGTTTTAATTTCTTCCATTATTTTTTTTAATCTTTCTTCAAATTCGCCTCTATATTTTGTTCCAGCGACCAAAAGACCTATATCTAGAGTTAAAACTCTTTTTTCTTCAAGTATGTCAGGAATATCCCCTAACTGTATTCTTTGAGCTAAACCTTCTGCAATAGCTGTTTTACCAACTCCAGGCTCTCCAATAAGAACAGGATTATTTTTAGTCCTTCTACCTAAAATTTGAACTACTCTATCAATTTCCGCATGACGACCAACTACAGGATCGAGTTTTGATTCACTAGCTAACTTTGTTAAATTTGTTCCAAATTCATCGAGTGTGGCGGTTTTTAAATTACCCTTAGTTGAATTAGCACCTGAACCAACTTCAGCTGTTTCACCTAGCATCCTTATAACTTGAGTTCTTACTTTAGTAAGGTCAACAGTAAGATTTTCAAGAACTCTTGCAGCTACACCCTCACCCTCTCTTATTAACCCCAATAATAGATGTTCAGTTCCAATATAATTATGGCCTAATTGACGGGCTTCTTCTAGAGACAGCTCCAAGACTCTTTTTGCCCTAGGAGTAAAAGGTATTTCTACAGCTACAAAACCTGAACCTCTACCAATTATCTTTTCTACTTCTATTCTGGAATCTTTTAGATTAACACCAAGTGATTTGAGAACCTTTGCTGCAACTCCTGTTCCTTCTCCAATTAAACCTAATAGAATTTGTTCCGTTCCAACGAAATTATGACCAAGTCTTCTAGCCTCCTCTTGAGCGAGCATAATGACTTTTATGGCCTTTTCTGTAAATCTTTCAAACATTAGAAGATTATATTTCTACTAATAACCTACCAGTAATATGTAAGTTTTGTGTTCACAATGAGCTTTTGTGAATACCCAGAATTATATTTTAATCAATTAAATTTACTTTTTTTAGTGATATACCAATAATTTATAGTAATTTCAATAATTCTGGTTATCCGAACATCTAAATTTTTAAATTATTTTGTTGTTAATTTTTTTTCTTTTAAAAGTGCATCTGATCCATCTTTATAATAATTTTTTCTTATGCCTACAGTAGAAAAATCAAAGCGATTATAAAATTTTTCAGCAGTTATATTACTCTGAGAGACTTCCAATAATAATTTATTTATATTTAATTTTTTACAGCGTTTTATTAAATAGTCCATAAGATAGGACCCAAAACCTTTTTTCCTAAAGTTCTGATTTACTACAAAATAATTAATTTGAACTTCATCAATAACAACTTGAAAAACACATATTCCGATTACTAAATTTTCAAGTAATAATCCAATTATTTTTGTACCTTCTTTTTTGAATTCGTTAGCCCATTGTTTTTTGGTCCACAAAGAAATTGTATTTGAATCTAATTCATAACATAAATCAATTTCATTCTCATTTATTTGTTTAATCGATATCATTTAATAATAAATATATATTCAAAAAACCAGATTTAAAGTCATTATAAGATAAGACAACTAAGAATGACTTTAATTAGAGATCTCCCATGGTAGAAAAAAAATCATTTTTAAAACAGACAATTGACCTGGAAAGTCCAAATAAGAACATAGTACCTGTTACTACTTCCGTTGGAGGAGATGGAAAATTATCAGTTGGTGGATGTTCTATTGAAGAATTAGTTAAAAAATATGATTCTCCTCTTTATGTTTTGGATGAAATCACTTTGAGAAACTCTTGTAGAGCATATAAAAAAGCATTAGAAAAATACTACCCAGGAAAGTCTCTACCGATATATGCCTCTAAAGCGAATAGTTCAATTTTCATGAGTAACCTTGTCTCCTCAGAAGGTTTAGGACTTGATGCGGTTTCAGAAGGTGAATTATTAACTGCTTTAAAAGGCGGAGTGCCAAATGAAAAGATTGTTTTTCATGGTAACAATAAATCTGATAAAGAGATAGAATTCGCAGTTAGAAATAATATAAAAATAATTGTAGATAATGACTTTGACTTAAACAGATTAGAGGAAATTTCAAATTCATTAAATCATGACTTAGAAATAATGATTCGCTTTACTCCTGGAATAGAATGCCACACACATGAATACATAAGGACAGGATCATTTGATAGCAAATTTGGTTTCGGAATTGAATATTTGAATATATTGTTTGCCAGAATAAGAGATACTAAACATCTAAAATTAACAGGGATACATGCTCATATTGGTTCCCAGATTTTTGAACTAGAACCTCATAATGATCTTGGGGAAATTATGGTAAAGGTAATTTTAGACGCCAAAAAATTTGGCCATAATATCGAGGAACTAAATGTTGGTGGAGGTTTAGGAATTAAATATACTGAAAGTGATGATCCTCCTTCAATTGATGAATGGGTAAAAACAATTTCTAATTCTGTTGTTAAGGCTTGTCAAAAAAACAACTTAGATTTCCCTACATTAATGTGTGAACCTGGAAGATCTATTGTATCTACAGCAGGTATAACAATTTACAAAATTGGAGCATTTAAAGAAATTCCAGGTATCAGAACATACTTATCTGTTGATGGTGGGATGAGTGACAATCCAAGACCAATAACATATCAATCTAATTATTCTGCATGTTTGGTAAGTAATCCACATAATTTTAATTCCAAAAATAAATATACTATTGCTGGTAAGCACTGCGAATCAGGAGATGTATTATTTAAGGAAATCGAATTAGCAGATTGCAAAACAGGTGATCTAATTTGCGTTTTTGGTACTGGTGCATACAACAATTCAATGAGTTCTAACTACAACAGAATTCCAAGACCTGCTGCAATCTTAGTTTGTGATGGTGAAGCAGAGATTATTCAAAAGAGAGAAAGTCCATCTGATCTTTTAAAATATGATGTATTACCTGATCGCTTTATCAAACAAAATTAGGTACATTTAAATTAATTTTATTTTTAATGTGAATTTCTGGGGGATTATAAATTTAAAGCTTTTATTGGATGTCTTATTTGCTATTGGTTTTGGAATTTTATTATTTTCTAGAGTAAAAGAACAGAGGACTCTTTGGCTTTTAAGAGGATATTTGTTTTTAGTCTCATCAGCATGGTTTATACAAAGATATGCCTACCTTCCATTAACATCAAAATTAATTGATGCAGTTGTCCTCGCTTGCTCTCTTTCATTGGCGATTCTTTGGCAAGGAGAGCTTAGAAGATTAATGGAACTATTAGGCACTGGTAGGTTAGCTGTTTTACTAGGTAATCCACCCAAGGAATTTAGAGCAACTTCAACAACTATTACTCAGTTAGTAGATACTGCAGGAAAACTCTCTCAAAATAGAAGAGGCGCTTTAATCGTTGTAGATTTGGGGAGTGACTTAAGGCCTGAAGATTTTTTATATTCTGGTACTAAAATTGAGGCACAATTGTCAACTGACCTTTTAATAAATCTTTTTGCAACAGATACACCTTTACATGATGGGGCAGTTCTTGTTAAAGGCAACAAAATAATATCTGCTGGTGTAATACTTCCTTTATCGAGGCAAGGAATTAGTAGATATGGCACAAGACATTTAGCAGCATTAGGAATCACAGAAAGATTTGACAGGTGTATTTGTATTGTTGTTTCTGAAGAGACAGGTACGTTATCCTTAGCCAACCAAGGCAAACTGGAAAGACCAATTACAAGCAGTAGGTTACAAGAACTTCTTATCAATTTAATTGGTAATCAAAACTCTACAGGAACAAGTAAATCATCTTTAAGTAAAAATGCTTTATCCCAGAAAGCAAGTGCAAATGATAATATTATCCATAATATCAATGAAAAAGAGTCCAATAAATCAGAAATCATTACTAACAAAAGGGATTAACTAATGAGTTTAGAAAAAGTAATAGACAATAAAATTAACGACTTATTAATGAAAATAGATAAGCAAAAAGTTCCAGAACACATAGCAATAATAATGGACGGGAATGGGAGATGGGCTACTAAAAAAGGGTTACCTCGATCATATGGTCATAACAAGGGTGTTAGTGTATTAAAAGAAATTATTAAAGCATCAAAAAAATTAGGCTGTAAAACACTTACTGTTTATGCTTTTTCAACTGAAAATTGGACAAGACCAACAAAAGAGGTTGATTTCCTAATAAATCTTTTTAACAAAGTTTTGAAAAACGAAATTGAAGAGATACATGAAGAATCAACAAAAATAAAATTTATTGGAGATTTATCTCCTTTCCCAAAAAATTTAAAAGAAATAATCTCAAGTTCAGAATCACTTACTAAAAACAATAATAAATTTTTATTCAATGTTTGTGTTAATTACGGAGGTAGACAAGAAATAGTAAAAGCTGCAAAACAACTAGCATTAAAATCTTCTGCTGGGGAAATAAAACCAAGCGAAATTAATGAAGAATTATTTAATTCACAACTATTAACTAGAGGGATTAAGGATCCAGAATTACTAATAAGAACTAGTGGCGAAAAAAGGGTAAGTAATTTTTTATTATGGCAATTAGCATATTCAGAAATTTATATATCTGACGTACTTTGGCCAGACTTCAATGAGTTTGAATTTCTTAAAGCAATAATTGATTACCAATCAAGGAATAGACGTTTCGGCGGTATAGAATCATTACCAAATGAATCTTTTCAAGATTCTGGATATTCTTCCTAACAAAAAAATGACTAATTCGAATAAGCAGTTATCTAGCGAAATTAGGTTCGATTGGGATAGAAAGGAGATTTTGGAAATACTTAATATGCCTCTGATTGATTTGATGTGGGAATCACAAATCGTTCACAGGAAATTTAACAAATACAAAATTCAATTAGCATCATTATTCAGTGTGAAAACTGGAGGATGTGAGGAAAATTGTTCATATTGTAGCCAATCAATCTATAGTGCTAGCGAAATCAAAAGTCACCCACAATTTGAAGTTGATGAGGTTTTGAAAAGAGCCCAAATAGCAAAAAATGAAGGTTCAGAGAGATTTTGTATGGGTTGGGCATGGAGAGAAATTAGAGATGGAGAATCTTTTAATGCAATGTTAAAGATGGTAAGTGGTGTTAGAGGCCTAGGAATGGAAGCATGTGTTACTGCTGGAATGCTTACTGAAGAACAAGCTTCAAGACTAGCGGAGGCAGGTTTAACAGCATATAATCATAATCTTGATACTAGTCCAGAGCATTACAAAAATATTATTACTACTAGAACTTATCAAGATAGATTAGATACTATCAAGAGAGTAAGAAATGCAGGAATAAATGTATGTTGCGGAGGAATAATAGGTTTAGGGGAAACTAATAGTGATAGAGCATCTTTTTTAGAAGTCCTTTCAAACATGAATCCACACCCTGAAAGTGTCCCTATAAATTCATTAGTAGCTATTGAAGGTACTGGCTTAGAAGATAATAAAGAAATTGATTCGATTGAGATGATAAGGATGATAGCTACGGCAAGAATTCTCATGCCTAAAAGCAAAATAAGATTAAGTGCAGGGCGAGAGAAACTTTCAAAAGAAGCCCAAATTTTATGTTTTCAATGTGGTGCAAATTCAATTTTTTATGGAGATGAGTTACTCACGACTTCAAATCCATCTTTTCAATCAGACAGAAAACTTTTAAAAGAGGTTGGGGTTCAATTTAATAAAGATTTTGAATCTTATGAGAAAATATTACCTTCTTTATGAAAGACAAAAATTATAAAATAGTTTCTCTTTATTCTTTCTTCTCATTTCAAGAAAACTTAATTCTTGAACTCAGAGATAAACTATTAAAAATCGAAAATAAAAACGATTTATCAGGTTTATTAATTTTTGCAAGTGAGGGTATTAATGGAACTATTTGTGCTGGGGAAGATGTGATTGATATTGTTATCAATTTACTAACCGAATATACAGATAATAGAAATTTAAATATAAAAATAAACTTTTCAAAACAGAAAGTCTTCAAAAAATTAAAAATAAAAATCAAGAAAGAAATAGTTACCATGGGTGTCCCTGAAATAAACCCTTCAGAAAATAATGGGAACTATATTGAATCAGCTGATTGGAATAAGTTAATTAAAAATCAAAATACAATAGTAATTGATACTAGAAATCATTATGAGGTTTCTATAGGAACATTTCAGAATTCTATAAACCCAAATACAAGAAACTTTAGCGAATTCCCCAAGTGGGCAGATGATCATTTAGATACCCATTTAGAAAATAAAGAGTCTACAAATATAGCAATGTTTTGTACCGGAGGAATAAGATGTGAAAAAGCTACTAGTTTGTTGAAAAAGAAAGGTTATAAAAATATTTATCACCTACAAGGGGGCATCCTTCAATACCTTGATGATATACCAAAAGAAGAAAACTTATTTGAAGGTGAATGTTATGTTTTTGATAAAAGAGTTGCTTTAAATCAAGAATTAGAAAAAGGCTCTTACTCGATTTGTCATGCATGTGGAATGCCAGTTTCAATTCAAGATCAAAAAAGAAAAGAATATAGAAAGGGTATCCAATGTCATTTCTGCATAGATCAATTCAGTGATGATGATAGGAAAAGGTTTGAAGAAAGACAAACACAGATCGACAGATTAAAAGTGGAAAATCATAAAATCTATAAGGACTGATTTTTAAAATCATGAAAGTTGAAGAATTAGAAAAATTAGCAGGTAATATTGGATTGTTAATTAAAATTCAAGTTAGAGAAACTCTCGGATTATGTTTCTTTAGAATTGTTATAGCAGAACAGAAAGATAACATCATTAAGATTTGGGCCGAAATGAAAGGTTGGACTTATTTAAATAAACAAGGTATTCAGCTTGATACATTAAGAATCCTTAGTAAAGCGCCTGCTTTTGTTTCGGAATTAATATGGGCAACAACTATGGCTTGGGCAATTGAAAAAAAATCAAGCAACAAAGCAAGACTTTTAGCTATTTTTGATAGTGAGGGATATAGTAAAAAACTTGTAAGATATTTCAAGTTAATAGGCTTCAGAATTGTGAAAGAAGTTGGTTCTAGCCCAGTAGATCTTTTATTAAGATTGGTTTGGGGAGGTGCAGGTACACTTATGAACGGTGAATGTATTTCCATATTGAAAAAACTTGAAAAGAAACTATCTTTCATTGAAGAAAGTTAACCGGCATGATAACTACTTCTAACTAAGGGGCCAGAAGATACTTTCTTGAACCCTAATTCCTTAGAGAAGCGATATAAATATTCAAACTCTGATGGATCCCAATATTTCTTAACTGCTAAATGATTTAATGAGGGCCTTAAATATTGGCCGATTGTAATTTGATCACAATCTATTTTTTTAAGATCATAAATTGTATGTTTTATTTCATCCAAATTTTCCCCTAAACCTAACATAATGCCAGATTTAGTTTGAATATGAGGAGCAAAATCTTTTGACTTTTTTAGTAAAGTTAGTGATTTCTTGTAATTTGCACCTCTCCTAACTTCTTTTTGCAGTCTTTCAATAGTTTCAAGATTATGATTAAAGCAAATTGGATCCTTTTCTAAAATCATCTTCAATCTTTCGGTCTGAAGGTTATTAGTTTCATCAAAATTTTTGCCCCCACCCCATAAATCAGGTGTCAAAACCTCTATCTTTATTTTTGAATCAATTTTTCTTATCTCATTAATTGTGGATACAAATAAATTTGCACCATGATCAGGAAGATCATCTCTAGCTACAGATGTCAAAACAACATATTTCAAATTTAGTACTTTTACTGCTTCAGCAACTTGAATACATTCATCAATATTGATAGAACTTGGCCTACCTTTGTTTACCTGACAAAAAGCACAAGAACGAGAACATATCGATCCCCCCAGTAAAAAAGTGGCTGTTCCTGAGGCATAACATTCTGCTCTATTTGGACATCTTGCTTCTTCACAAATAGTATGAATATTTGATTTTTTGATTAGAGTTTGTATTTTCTCGAACTCTGAAGCTTTACTAATAGGAAATTTTATCCAGGAGGGCAGTCTTAAGATTTTTTCTTGCTTGATTAGATTATTTTCTCTCATTATCTAATTTAGTTTTGTTCTTCCTTCTAAGGCCCTTGCAAGTGTAACTTCATCAACATATTCAAGTTCACTGCCCATTGGGAGGCCATATGCAATCCTCGTAACTTTAGTAAAAGGGGCTAACAATTTTCCAATATAAAGACTTGTTGTATCTCCCTCAACACTTGGGGTCAATGCCAATATGATCTCATCTATTTCAGACTTACTAACTCGTTCTACTAAGCTTCTTATTTCCAAGAGTTCAGGTCCAACAGAATCCATTGGAGATATTAAACCACCAATAACATGGTAGACACCTTTAAATTCTCTAGCACGTTCTAAAGCAAGCAAATCTTTGGTTTCCGCTACTACACAGATTAGTTTTTGGTTTCTTTCAGTATTTCTACAAATTTCACATTCATCTTCTGAAGTCAAATTGAAGCATTTTTTACAACGACTAACATTACTATGAGCTTCTAACAGAGCCTTTGAAAAATCCCTTATTGTGCTTTCAGGTTGTTTTAAAATAAACAGAGCTAATCGTTGAGCTGTTCTTGGACCAATCCCTGGGAATTTCTCAAAATGACCAATTAATTTTGAAAGCGGTTTGGTATAGGTAATCAAAATCAAACTATTTCTAGAAATAATTTAGACGCAAAATTCTGAATTGCCATAATTGTTTGCTTTTAATGTCTTATTATGTTTTTAGTTAGTAATTCCAAACAAAATGAAAAATATTAAATTTAACCCTTTCAAATATTTATTTTTGATTTTTTTATGTTTAACACTTAGCGCTTGTAGTGGAGGTCTCAATGCTGGATTAGAAGCTTATCAAAGCCCCGATGGAAGATATGCCTTTTTGTATCCAACGGGATGGACCAGAGTAAAAGTCGATGGAGGACCTGAAATTATTTATCATGATTTAATCAATAGTAATGAAACACTAAGTTTAGTAATTTCTGATGTAAATAAAGAGATTCAATTAGAGCAATTAGGAAGCCCAAGTGAAGTAGGACAAACATTAATTGATAAAGTCATTGCTCCCGAAGGTTCAGGTAGAGTGATAAAACTTATAAATACCAATAAGAGAGAGGCATCCAATCATATTTTCTATGATTTAGAGTATGAATTAGATTTAAATGAACAGGCCAGACATGAACTTGCTACTGTCGTAATTGATAGAGGAACACTTTATACTTTTGCTGTAGGAACAAATGGAGAGAGATGGAACAAAGTTGATGGAATTTTTAAAAATGTAATTGAATCATTTAACTTCTTAATCTAGTTTTAGAAATTCCATACTAAATACCTACTTGAACATTCCACAAATCTGCATATATTTTGTTCTTTTCTAATAGGTTTTCATGTTTTCCACGTTCAACTATTTTACCTTTATCAACAACAATAATATTGTCTGCATTTTTTATAGTGCTTAATCTATGAGCTATTACTATAGTGGTTCTTTCTTTTGTAATTTTAGATAATGATTTTTGAATTAAAGCCTCTGTTTCATTATCGACTGAGGCTGTAGCCTCATCTAATATTAATATTGGAGCATCCTTTAAGACAGCTCTCGCCAAGGCAATTCTTTGGCGTTGACCGCCTGAGAGCCTTTGCCCCCTTTCTCCTACTATAGTTTTATAACCATCTGGCAGTTGTTCAATAAATTTATGAGCTTCAGCAATCTTTGACGCTTTAATGATTGCTTTAAAACTTGGATTGATTGAGCCATAAGCAATATTTTCTTGTACACTGCCATGAAATAAATAAGTTTCTTGACTAACTAAAGATATACACTTTCTTAAATCCCTCAAATTAATTTCTTTAATAGAAATGCCATCCAAGGTAATTAAACCGTTATTACTATCATAAATCCTAAGTAGTAGTTTTATTATTGTACTTTTTCCAGAACCTGTTAAACCAACAATTCCTAATGTTGAGTTATTTTCAATTTTAAAATTTATGTTTTTTAAAGTTAAATCTCGTCCAGGATAATTAAAATTTACATTATTAAAAATTATTTTTCCTTTGGTGTCCTTAGGTTCAATTTTTATTTTTCCATCTTTAATTTTTATAGGGGTATCTATAAGATCAATTACTCTATCTATTGATGCCATAGATCTCTGAAAATCATCTAAAACATGTCCCAAAGTAGTTAAAGGCCATAATAATCTTTGTGTGATAAATACTAAAAAACTATAAGTACCTACATTGAGTGTCTTATTCCAAGTTTGGAAACCTCCAATTAATAGAATTGCTATAAAAGCGAATAATATCGCAAATCTTATAAGAGGGATAAAAGCTGAAGATAATTTTATTGCAGCCTTATTACTTCTTTGATAAGCGAGACTTTCTTTATTTAATCTATTAAGTTCCCATTTTTCTTTAGTAAAACTTTTTATAGTAAGAATTCCACTTAAATTATTATTCAATCTTGACGCCAACAGTCCAGCTTTGTTTCTTACATCTTTATATTTTGGAGCAAGCTTCCTTTGAAATTTAATTGATCCTAAAAATATAATTGGGATAGGAAAGAAAGCAAATAAAGCAATTTTTGGAGCAACAAAAATCATCGTGCCACCAATTATTAAGACAGTTATAAATAGCTGAATAATCTGATTAGCACCTTGGTCTAGAAATCTCTCCAGTTGATTTATATCATCATTCAAAATAGATAATAGTCTTCCAGTATTATCATTTTCGAAAAAATCCATATCTAATTCCTGTATATGCTCATAAGCTTTTATTCTTAACTTATGTTGCGATAACTGAGCCAAATTTCTCCATAAAACCGAATATAAATATTCAAAGGAAGATTCTCCAGACCAAACTATTCCTGATGCAAATGCCAGGAAAATCAATTGTGCTGGAACTTCTTTCATACCAAAACCAGCAATCCATGAATTCTCTTCCTTTACAACGATATCCACCGCAAGACCAATTATTACAGGGGGGGCTAAATCTAATATTTTATTAATTATGGAACTAAAAAAAGCAAAAAATAGTAATCTTCTTTCTTCAATAAGATTCAAATAAAGTCTAATTATTGGATTTTGATGGTTATTAGTTCTCATAAAATAGCAATTAAATTTTCCTTTTATGATTAAAAACTTTTTTAGTTTCTAATTTACATTTTGTTTTTGCATCTTGATGACTTGCTGTTTGTGTAAATTCTTCGTAGTAACATTCACAAGTTTCATTGGCTATTTCTTCACTATATTCCATTTCTACTTTCAACATTTCCTCTTTGACACTCTGTAGACAAAATAATTTTATGATTGAATTTTGTTTCGTTTGGGCTAAAAAAGGGCTATTAAAAGAGTTGAATAGAATCATCAAATTCACAAAAATAAAGAATTTATATTTGCTGGCGTTCATGCTCTATATTTAGCTTCTTAATTTAATTTTTTTTAATTTATTTTTAGTTTCTCTATGTAGATCTCTTGGTAAATCTACCAAACTATAATCATTGAAAATCTGTACCTTACCTATTGATCTACCATTTATATTTGTTGAATTGCAGATCGAGGATATTATATTTGCCACTCTAATACCATCAAATTTACCAAAGTTAAATTTATAGGTTTCAAAAGAATCATTTTGATAATTATTTCTTCTATTTGAATTTCTTAAACGATTATTACCATTTCTATTTGATCTATTTCGATCAGAATTATTTTGTTTATGAATCCAAGAATCATCTTCATCAACAAAAAATGATTTATCACCTATTACTAAATTAATTGCCGCCATTGCAATATTCGAGTCATCCATAGGGTGTTTTTCTTTTAAGTTATCTAATACATCAATAATTAAAGATTTATTTTCTTCATTTTCTTCTTGGGCCAAAGAACTCTCATTAAGATTCTCTATAAGTTTGTCCATCCTTTTTTCATTTATTATTTTATTACTTGGTATATTAATTTCTTCAATCTTGGTTCTTGTTGAGTTTTCTAAGTTTCTTAGAAAATGTTTTTCTCTTTGATTAACGAATAAAATCGCCTCTCCAGATCTCCCTGCTCTACCAGTTCTTCCAATTCTATGAGTATATGTTTCATTATCGAAAGGAAAATCATAATTAACAACGAGTTTTATCCTCTCAACATCTAATCCTCTAGCCGCAACATCAGTTGCGACAAGTATATCAATAAATCCTTTTTTTAATCTATCTACAGTATTTTCCCTCTGATTTTGAGGGATATCTCCGTTAAGCACTGCGACAGTATGACCTGAATTTTCTAGGGCTTCAGCTATTGAGGTAGTAAGTAATTTTGTCCTTACAAAAATAATTACTCCCTCTTTATTAAGTTCTAATATTCTTTTTAAAGCATCTAACTTATGATGCCTTTGAACATATATAAATTTTTGCGAAATTAATTGAGTTTCTTTTTTGACACTTTTGATTAATATTTCGGCGGGATCATTTAAATATTTTTTTGCTATGTTTCTAATCTCATTAGGCATTGTTGCTGAGAACAATACCATCTGTTTATTTTCAGGAAGTTGATCTATTATCCATTCAATATCTTCAAGGAAACCCATATTTAACATTTCATCGGCTTCATCTAAAACAAGACATCTAATGTTCTTAATTTTAAAAGTTCCTTGCCTTATGTGATCCATAATTCTGCCAGGGGTTCCAACTACAACATCAACTTTTCTTTTCAATGCAGAAATTTGATTTCTATAGTCGGTACCCCCATATATTGCAACTGTCTTAAAGTCACTAGATTCAGAACTATAACTTTTAAAAGATTCTGCCACTTGAGTTGCCAACTCTCTGGTAGGAGTCATAACTAAAACCTTGGCATTTAATTCTTTATTATCTGAAAGTTTTTCGATTAATGGCAATGCGAAAGCTGCTGTTTTACCAGTTCCAGTTTGAGCTTGACCTAATAAATCTCTACCCAACATTAGTTCCGGGATGGCAGCTTTTTGAATAGGAGTTGGATTTTTGTATCCTTTATTTCGTAACGAATTTAAGATCGATTGATTAAACCCAAAATCTAGGAATCCATTATCATTATCATTCCCTTTCGATACTTCCAATGGTTGAGATTCAATGTCTGTTTTTTTCTCTAAGTTATTTAACTCAATTAGGGAAACATCTTCATTCTGAGATTTCTCCTGATCGCTATCAAGAGATTTAGTATCTTTTTTTAAAGCCATTTTAAATGCCCAATGATCTTCTGATTAGGCATTCAACAAATATCTAAATTTACTTAAATTGTTGACTAGCCTTGCAGAGCCGAATTATTAATCTAACATCTTGGGGGTTAAAATCTTAAGGATTTCTCAAAAATAAGATTTAATTTAAATAATATATATCTAAATATTTTTTCGCTCTTGTAACAGCAGTATAAAATAATCTTCTTTCAAAATTATCTCTACAAAAGATATTTTCACTATCTATTTGTTCTTTTACAGCATATTGATTTCTTCTATATTTTTGGGACCACAAAATGCTTACTTTCTCAGATTCACTTCCTTGAGATTTATGTATAGTAATGGCTATTGCTGGAACAACATTTTCTAAAATAGATGGATCAATTAATACGACAATTTCTTCGTTATTATCATTAAATTTTCTAAAAAGATATTTTCTTTCATTTTTTAAACCTATAAGCACACCGATATCGCCATTTGACAATCCAAGTTCATTATTATTTTTTGTACACATGATCGGAACACCCTCGTTAAGAGTTTTAAGGTCATAGGGTTTTTTTTGACCAAAAACAATTTCATTCAAATATTCAACACTCCATCTTCCGGAATTTTTTTCACATAAAATCAAGTGACTTTGTAAATCAAGAAATACCTTATCTACTAAATCTTTTTCATTAAGCAATAAATTATCAATGCCCTCATCAAATATATATTTTTTTTTACTTAAATTTGAAGTTGAAAGATTTAACTTATTTAGATGACTTGTAATTGATAAAAATAGATGTTTTGGAATATCTTTTTCTCTACTTTTTGAAATAGTAACTTCTTTTGATTTATTATCTTTTTCTAATTCTTTTATCTTTTGATTAAGTAAAGAATAATCATTATTAAATATCAAACTACTAATTAATGCTATATCTCCAATATTTCTATAAGTTTTTTCTAAATTTACCACACAAGATTTAATTGAACTATTTTCACAATATTCAAACAAATAATTCCAGATAGAACAGTTATTTACTGGGGACAATTGATTCTTATCTCCAACTAAAATAATTTTACAGTCCTTTGCTAGTAAACTTAAAACTGATTCAATCAAATCGATATTAACCATTGACATTTCATCAATTATGAAAATATCAAGTTCTTTTAGTTTAAATTTCAATTTAAGAGATTTATTTTGAGAATTTAAAATCCATCTATGTAAAGTTTGAAATTCTATTTGGTCTAGAAATTTGTTAATGGAAATATTTTTTTTATCATTAAGAGCTTCTTTTAGACGAGCTGTAGCTTTACCTGTTGGAGCTGACAAACCAATATTTAAAAAGTTATCAATTCTAAGGAGATCTAATATTAAATTTATTATTAAAGTTGTTTTACCTGTACCTGGTCCTCCTTGAAGAAAAACTAAGTTTGAATATTTAAATATATTTTTAATTTGATCAGTTTTATAATTATCTTGATAAATTATCGAATTAATAAAATTATCGGTATCTATTTTTTTTAAAAATAAATTAATAACTCTTTCTATCTTACTTGACCATTTTGCAAGGGATAATTTTCTATCTACTAATACGAATGGAGAATCAAGGAAGCCTATCAAGCCTATATTTTTTAAAATATCTAGATGTTTATTGGGCCAGCCATCTTCTAATATTTCAAAGATTATTAAACTATTATCTACATCAATAATAGTCTCACCGTTTTTTTCAAACTCTAATAAAATCCTTATTGTATCTTTAACAAAATTACCATATTTTTTTTCATTGAATTTAAAAATATCTAAGATTAAATTAAATATGTGATCATATTGGAACTTATCAATATCCCTATTTGTTTTAGTCATTCTAAAATAATTTATCTAAATAATTAATTCTCTTTAAAGGTGCATTACTAATAAAAACTCCTGGAGATATATCTTTCGAATTAGATTTTTTAAATAATTCAAGATCTGGCAATCCCTTTAAAAACAAATAAATATATCCTCCTAGATTTTTATGTGGTTGATAATTTTTAAGTCGCCACTTTAATAATCTATGTAATGCCAATAAATAAAGATGAGATTGCAAGGGGTAATGATGTTTAATCATTTCATCTCTCATATTTTCATAATTATAGTTTCTTGGTAAACAATCACTATTATCACTTCCAGAAATAAAATTACTTTTCCAATCAATTACCCACCATTTACTATCTTCTAATGTATTTCCTACAGGGAAAACACAATCAATACATCCTGAATGAAAGCCTTTATTCATAATTTGAAGTTCATTTATTTTGCTTGCATATTCTTTACCAAATTCATATTCCTGATCTAAAAGAAAACATTTTGATATATCCTGAGAATTTATATTTCTACCTTCATAAGATAAAGTTAAATCATATTTAACCTCCTTAAGTATGAATTCATTTGGAATATCAACTAGTTTCTTATTTTGTAATTCACTTCCTAAAGATATATTTATAATTCTTAAAATCGCATCTTTTACCTTAAAAGCCAAAGAAGAATCTATTTGATGAAAGTTCAATTCCTCAATAATCAAATCAATTAATTGTTGATTATTATCGTTTCTAAATTCAAATCTTTCTATTATTTTGTGCAGGCAAGTCCCAGCAATAGTTCCTTTGGGGAATTCACTTAAGGGATTTGGATTAGAAAAATAATTAGGATAATTCTTTGATTTCTTGAAATTAGAATCTTTCAAAATTGAGATGTTATCTTCATAATCCTTATATTGATTAATAAATGAATCAATATTTTTATCCTTACTTATCCAAGAAGAATAACTTGAATAAGAAATTAATTGATGTGAAGTAAATGCTTTAGATATTTTATTATTAAAATTATCTATTTTCCAAAGATTATTATTCAATATATTAGTTTGGAACTTAGCAAAATTTTCTTTAATTTCCTCTATTTCTATCCTATCTTCAGAATCAGATTTATAAATATCAATATTTTGTAAATTATTGAGTAAATCATTATTCAAAATATTATTTTTATCTTCTAAATCATTAAAAACTATAAGTTTATATTTGCTCCTTGTAAGGGCTACATAAATTAACCTCTCACTCTCTTTAAATAAATCTTTTTCTTCAATTAATTTATATTTTTCAACCTTCGCGTAATTATTGGAAATATTAATGTATATGTTTCTATCAATATTTGATTTCCAAATAGGTCCTTTAATTTTATTTGATTTATTAGAAATAATTGAGAGATATGGACATAGTACTATGTCAAATTCCAAGCCCTTACTACTATGAATCGTGGAAAGATTTATTCCATTTTGAAGATTATAATCTTTCGTCAAAAAATCTTCTCCAGTACAAATTCTTAAAGAATGATCTAACTGATTTTTGTACCAGTTAAAAACTATATTGAGATTAAAATCATTCTTGATTAATTCTATTTCAACAATTTCTGAAAGTTGAAATAAATTTGAATTTAAATCTGCATCTTGAATAATCGAGGGTGACTTGTAATTTTCAAGAAGTTCATTAACAATATTTAAAAACCCTTTTTCTCTTAGTTCATCGGACCAAGTAATACATTTATTAATCAAAATTTGTAAATTATTACTAATTCCATCATTAACTAATTCTGCTAATTCAATTTCTATAAACTTTGATGCAGCAAGCAAATTTATATTTTTTAAAAACCTCGGATTTAATAAACAGTCAATGAATAAAAATAATAGAGTACTTGCCTCTGTTTCAAATATATTTTTTTTATTTTGAATTTTGCATGGGAGATTAAACTGATTTAATTTGTTTTTCAAATCTAAGCATTGCGAATTATTTAATGTAAGAATCGCAATTTTATTAATATCAATTTCATTATTATTTAAAATAAAGTTAACTATGTAATGAGTTACAAGATCCTCTATATTAGTCTGTTTTTTTGAAAATTCTACAATTTCAAATACATCCTTAAATTTTAATTGAGAATTAATATTTTCACTAATTCTAGAAGTTAACTTCCTATAGTTTAGTTTTGATTGATTAAGTCCATTTTTATAAAGTTTATTAATAATATCGATTAATTTTTTTGAGGATCTATAGTTATCTGTAAGACTAAAAATTTCGATTGCTTTAGATCTTGCCTCTAGGTAAGTTTCAATATCTCCACCTCTAAATTTGTAGATCGCTTGTTTTGGATCACCTACACAAAGTAAAAAATGATTTTTAGTATTAAAGAACTTTTTTATTAAATTCCACTGAATATTATCTGTATCTTGAAACTCATCTACTAAGACAAATTTAAATCTTTTTTGAATTTTTGAGAGAGTACTACTATTACTAATTTCTGAATCTAGAAATTTATTTTCTACAGTCTTTATAAGATCATTGAAGTTAAAAATAGAAAAACTTTTCTTTAATTCAATTAATTTTATATAAGCTAATTGGGTAAATATTCTTACAAATTCGGTATAGAAACCTTCTTTTATTTTATAAATTTTATCTTGTAATAAATTAAATTTAGTAAAATCTAATTTTAGATTATTTGTATTAATTTCTTTAGATATATTTTTATTATAAAAATATTTAAATAAAAGATCCTCTTTAGAAATATCATATATAAATTCAATCGCATTTTTCGAATTAAGCCTTTTGTTAATCTCTTTAATCCAAAAAATTATTTGATTAAACTTATCATCTCTAGGTTTTGCTGCATATATTTGACTTTTACCACCACAGTCCTTAATTGCTTTTCCCAAATCTATAAGTTGTAAAAATAATTCCTTACCTTTCTTATTCCATTCAACACAAAACTCATTCCAATTTAAATAAAAAAATTCATTAAAATAACTATTTATATCAACAATCTTATATTTATTATTTATTTGAAATTTATAAATATTTTCTTGATCTATATTTTTTAAAATTTCTACAAAAAATGACTTATTGATTTTACTTCCAAATCTAGAACTTATTTTCTTTTTCTTAATTGCTGAAATCAGCTCAGGATGAAGATTCAGGAAATCGTCGATCCACAAATTATCTATTACATCTTTATATAAATTGTCTATATTATTATCAATATAGGGATCTTGAGTTACACCTATTTCAATACTATATTCATCAATAATATTATTGCAAAAAGCGTGGAATGTAGTTAACTGTAGCTTATAAATTTCATTAACAAAATTATCAATTTCAGATATAATTTTTTTCTTAGATTTTTCCTTCTCCTTAAATTTTAGATACCAATTCTTAAGGGTATTATCTATCTTATTTTCATCATGATTTAGCAAATATAATTTCAAATCCTGAAATCTCGAAAGTATTTTATTTCGTAATTCAGAACAAGTATTTTTTGTAAAACTTAATAAGAGTATCTCATCTGGTTTAATTTTCTTCTCCAAAACAGTTCTTAAAACTATGTGAGCCAAAGTAAAACTTTTGCCAGTTCCTGCACTTGCTTCTACTAATTTAAATTTATTATCTAGTTTAATTTGATTAATATCCATATCCTTATTGAATTAATATTTTAACTTATTTTTATAAATTAAATAATTCTTAAATTTATTGTATAAATATTGCTCTTCTAAAGAAATCTTAAATTTAATTATTAAACTCAGGCTTATTGATAAAAATAAATAATAAATAGATAGATTTATTATAAAAAGACCAAGTGAAATAAATATTAAAGAATAATACATAGGATGAGGAGTAAATCGATAAATACCTGTAGTAACAAGATTGCTATTGTTTATTGGTCTTGGGAAAGGAGATAAATTTCTACCTAATTCTTTAATTGCAACTAACATTGTTATGAAAGCAATTACTATAATTAAAATCCCAATTAAATAAGAAAAAGGACTAACTTGAATTATTTGTTTTTGTGGAATAAATTCCCAATTAAAAAAATGGAGAATAATAATAAAGAACTGTAAAAAAACAAGGATCATTTCATAAGTAGCTTTAAAAAAATTTTTCAACTGAAATTTAGTCATTATTTATTTCTTTAATGCTTCAATAAGAGGTCTATATAATCTGCATGATAATTTATCAAAATTATTATTTGATAAAAAGAAATCTGGTTCTTTTTCATTTCCAAAACACAATTTCATTTCGATATTATCTCTTTCTCCTTTAGAAAAAGTTTTATTACCAATCCATCTATCCGTAAAAGCTTTTTTTTCATTTTTTGATTTTATTATTGCTTCCACGTATTTATAAGTACTTTCTGGAGGAAGAGGTAAACATTTTTCAGAATAATTTTTAAAAATATTTATGTATTCCTCCAAAATTAAATTTGACTCAATTGCTCCGGGGGATTGAATAATTTGCGATTTATAATGATTTTCTGTTCTAAAAATTACTTTAGTCTTTTTTATATTTTTTTTGAAAGAAGAAATGAAGAGTGATTTTATCCAAGCCTCTGTCAAACGACTTAAACTTAGTTTTGCATGTATTAATTCAATTAAGGTGTCATCATCGATGAAATATTCTTCTTTATTTGCCTTTGATTTAACATAAATTCTATTAATCTTATTATGTTGACTCAAACTCGTAGATAGACTCCCTAATAAATCTTTAATTTCTTTTTCTTTTATAAAAATACTATTTTTTGGCATAATAATACCATTTTCAACCAATTGATCATTAATATTCAAATTTTTTAAATCATCAATAATATTATGGTTATCAATCTTTAATTTCTGGATTATTTTTGTAATTAGTTGCGACTTCTGCAGATTACTTACATACTCCTCATCTGGATGATGAATAAATATTTCCTTTGGGGAAATATTTTTTTTATTTAGCCAATATTTTTGTGGAGTCTTGAACCAATAAATCAGTTCTGATAATTTGTAATTTTTAATATCAAATTTTTTTTCATTCCAATCTATATCTTCTATTAAAGAATAATTACTTTTAATAATCTTAGAACTATTAAGATCAATTGTTTCTTTTTTATTTAAATCAGAATCTTTAATTATTAGTTCTCTTTGGCCTTGATTTAAAAAACTATCAAAAAAAGAAATTAACTCTTTTATGGGAAAAGAAACATCTAATTTTTTATTGTTTTTGTCATTCTTTACCCAAGTAACTATAAATTTATCTCTACAGGCAATTATCAATTCAAGAAATGAATATTTCTCTCTTTCAAAAACTGATGGATCGCCCAGGCAATATTTATTAGATAATAAATTAATATTTTCTTTTTTTGATAATTTTGGATAATAAACACTATTCATGTCTATTAGGAAGATAACCTTATGTGGAATATGCCTTGAATTCTCAATATCACTTACTAGGATCTTGTTTATACGTGATTTGCTTTGATATTTAGCATTATTTATGCAAGAAATTAATATCTCTCTAAATACATTTAACAAAATAAGATCATCAGGTATTAAATGTTTTGCTTTATTATCAAGAATTCTATTTATTTCACTTATTTCTAAATTAAAATTTGCATTAGAATCAGCAATACTCTTTAATATAAAATTTATCTTTTCAACCCAATTTGAGTAAGAAAAAGATCCCCTTAGCAAATTAATATATTTTTTTAAATCAAGTAATATTTTAATCCATTTATTCAAATCCAAACTTATATTTTTTAAGTTAAATGGGTTTAAATTAAAAGTACTTAAATTGACTTCTTTGTCATAAATTAAGCCTAAAATAATTCTATTTATACACCACTCTAGGGTATTTTTTTCTTCGCCTAATCTTTCATTAGCATCTAATCCCCAATGGAAACCAACTTTGGTAAGTAAGAAAATAATTTCGTCCTTCTCATTAATATCAAAATCAAAAATGTTCTGAGTTACTTTTTTCGAAAGAATATAATCTATTTTTTCAAGTGTAATTTTCTCATTTGCTATTTCAGTGATGTCAATTAAAAATTTATAAATGTCTGGAGAATCATGATTATCCTCATCAATAAAAAAATAAGGTATCTTTTCACCATTAATTAACTCATTATTAAAGATATACCTTAGATAAGGTTTAATTTGATTAGTTTGTGGAGCTAAAACAGCGATATCACTATATTTAATATTCTCGCAAGAATTTATTATTTCTATAATTTTATTTCTAATAAATTCTAATTGACTATTCTGATTAAAATGCTCACGAAGTAATATTGAATCATCCCTTTCATTTACTATAAAATCATTGCTATTATTATCAATTAGTTTTTTTTGTATTTGATTAAGAAGAGTAATATCTTTCTTCTCAAAAACATTAGTTGTTGGATCAATATAAATTAGGTTGTTTTTTGAATTTATACCTTCTTTATAAATATTTTCCTCAATTAATTTCTGAAAGTTTGCTCCAAATTTGCCAAATATTTGTTCAATATTTGTATTATATAAATCCATTTTACTTTCATTATCATCAAACTTCAACTCACCTTCAAAACAATTTATTCTATTCCATAAATCATCTCCAGCAGATATTAAATATAAATTTACCTTAGTAAATTTTGAAAGTTCTGAATAAAAGTTAATATGGAGTTTAGATAAGTTATTATCGGAAATAATATAAATTTGATTTGGTAGTTTAATTTGAACGTTTTTTATTTTTCTTAAATTTTTAATTAATTCAATCATGTATAAACATGAAGGCTTTTCACATATCTTTTTCTCTAATAATTTATATAAAATAGGTTGCCAAAATTGATCTGAATTTAAATTCTTGAATAAATTAAGTGAATTAATTTCATATCTATTCCATTCAGAAATCATTTCAGGTCTGAAAATTAGATAATCAATAAAATTATTCGTGATCTTTTTTGTCAGATTATATATGTCGCCATCAATTGTCTTTTTATTCTCCAAATATTTATTAATCCAATTTCTAAGAGGATCTGATTCTTTAAAGCTATTTAATTCCTCTAATGAATCAATAATGCCCCACTTAATTGACTCAAAATTCCATAAACCCATATCAATTCCTGGGAAAAAATTTGTCAATAATGATTCGGTGTAACTTGAAATCGTCTTTAATTCATAAAGAGCACTTATTTTGTTTTTTATAGTTATTTGTTCACTTAACCACTTACCCAAAAAATAATTGGGAACCGCTATTTCTAATTTCTCAGTTATAAAAGGAGGACATATTTTTAATTCTTCTGCTAAAAGCTCACTAATTACTTCAATTTTGTTTGATTTATAAAGATTGAGCAATTTTTTAGTTGGTTATCTTACTCAACTTTAAATGGATCATTTATTTCTGCATTAGGACATTCGAATTCCCCAACAGCAACAAACTCTAAGCGAAGCTTCAAGAAAGTTATAAATTTTTTATCCATAGATAAAACAGCTGCTGGTGGTGATGGAATATTTGCTTTTAGATCAACAAATTGAGTGGTTTTCAAAAATGATGGATTTTTTAAAAGCCAAAAATCTATTTCTTTATTGTTTTCTTTGTAGTTCCTCATCCTCTCTTTCAAAATCTCTTCAAGAGGTTCTTCAACTGTTAAAAACTTTTCACTTGCCGCTATGAAAAAATATGTTGTCATTTTGAAATTTAATTTGTAGTAATAAGAGACTTCATTTCACGTACAGACTTTTCTAATCCTATCGCTAAAGCCCTTGCAACAATACTATGACCTATGTTTAACTCATTCATATTGTTAATTGATGCAATTTTTCTTACATTATTGTAATTAAGGCCATGACCAGCATTAACAACTAATCCAAGGTCATTTGCTAAATGTGTTGATTCTTTAATCCTTTGAAGCTCCTTATACTGATCGTAACCGGTTAGTCCAGCATATTTACCAGTATGTAATTCTATAAAGTCAAACCCAATTTCTTTTGAATAATTGATCTGATCTACAATAGGATCAATAAATGCACTTACTTCAATATTTGAATCTTTTAAATTTTCAACAAAATTCTTTAGATACTTCATATTACTTTTTACATCCAACCCCCCCTCAGTAGTTACTTCCTCTCTTTTCTCTGGTACAAGTGTTACGTAATCTGGAAGAAGTTTTTGAGCAATTTCTAACATTTCTTCTGTTGCAGCCATCTCTAAATTTAGTTTTGTTTTTATAGTTTCTTTCAAAAGAAATACGTCCCTATCTTGTATGTGTCTTCTATCCTCTCTTAAATGGACTGTAATTGAATCCGCTCCACCTAATTCAGCTAAAAAAGCAAATTGCACTGGATCAGGCTCTACAGTTTTCCTTGCTTGCCTTACATTAGCAATATGGTCAATGTTTACTCCTAAAGTAGTCATAATTCCAAATCTAAGTTTCTAGACAATCTAGTAACCGCCCAATAATAGCCGATATAAAATTACTAACACTTAAATTATTAATATATAGTTAATTGAATTTGAAAAAAAAATCCGAAGAAATTTGGTATAAAATAAACCCAGTATTGGGATATATAGCAATGTTCGTTACTCAGGACATTGTTTTGAGATTTTTTTTTAGTAATAAGAAAATTATAAATAATGATTTTTCGATACCCATAAATTCCTCTATTATTTTGGCTCCTACCCACAGATCAAGATGGGATGGTCTGGTTCTCACAATGGCAATGGGTAGAAGGGTAACCAAAAAGGATTGTAGATTTATGGTTACTAAATCAGAAATGAGAGGAATACAAGGTTGGTTTTTAAAAAGACTTGGATGTTTTTCAATAAATCAATTATCACCATCTCTCTCTGCTTTAAGATATGCGATTGATCTTATAGAAAAAGGCGAACAATTAGTGGTTTTTCCCGAAGGTAAAATTAATAAATATGGAAAAAGACTAGTTCTTAGAGAAGGATTATACAGATTGGCACGATTAGCTACAAAAAAAACCGAATCCATCATTATTATTCCAATCGGCATCGCCTACAGGGAAGTATCTCCTAAATTTAGGAGTGAATTTTGTTTATCCTTTGGGAAACCAATAGCCATGAATGAATATTTAAACTTTGATGTTAAAGAGTTTAATGAATTACTAAATAAAAAAATTATCAATGAGGAAAGAAAAGCATTAAAAAATGTCGGTAGATGAATCCCCAATAAGTTAATATTGTTTTAATAATTAAATGAGAATATGAAGTTCTTAAAATTAATTCCAATTTTATTTATATTTTTTGGGAATTTTCCTTATAAAAATTTTGTTCGTGCAGAAATAAAGAACCCAAATCAATACAAAGTACTTTCAAATGATAGTAAAACTCTCTCTGTCTCAAACGTAGAGTTTTTAATAAAAGAAGGCGATGAATTCATGAAAAATGGTGATTTTGATAAAGCTAAAAATTCCTATTTAGATGCAAGAAAATTAGCAAAGCAACTAGCATCATTTTATTCCGATTTAAATAGAGCTTTTAAAGGAGTTGATGCAAGAATACCAAATGAAATGCAAAGAAAAGGCAAGGAGACACTTCAAATTTTGGCGGAATCAAATGAAAGATTAGCCTCTTTGTACATAAAAGACGGGGAACCTGAAGTTGCTGTTCCCTTACTTATTGAAATAATTAGAATAATGTCTCCTAATAGTTCAGAAGGTAAAATAGCTTATGAAAAATTAATCAACCTGGGATTTGCTGAAACAAAATATAAAGGTTAATTATGATAACAAAAAAAGAAGTGATTAATTTAATTACTAAAAAATTACCAAGTTCAAAAGTTTTTGTTGAAAACCTTAAGGGAAATGATCATTTGCAAGTAACTGTAATTGCATCTGAATTTAATGGATTATCATTAGTTAAACAACATCAGCTAGTCTATTCTGCTTTAAAAGAAGAATTGGCTTCAGAGGCTATCCATGCACTGGCATTAAAAACAGAAACTCCAAATTGAATTATGGACAACTTAACAAAAGATAAAATACAAAAACTGATTGATTCTAATCCAGTAATGGTATTCATGAAAGGGACTAAATTAATGCCTCAATGCGGTTTTTCCAATAATGTAGTTCAAATACTAAATTCCCTAGGTATAGATTTTGGTACTTTTGATGTTTTAAGCGATTTCGAAGTACGAGAAGGTATCAAAGAATATTCAGATTGGCCCACAATTCCTCAAGTTTATTTAAAAGGAGAATTTCTTGGCGGATCAGACATTCTTATCGAAATGTATAACTCAGGCTCACTAAAAGAAAAAATAGAAATCGAATTAGCGTCTTAAGACAATTAGTGAGTATAAATACTGATTTGGTTAATAAAAATTAATATTTCAAATCCTTTTTTTATCAAAAAAACCTTTGTTTACGTCTCCTTCTGGATCAATAAAACTTGATGGATCTAAAATCCATCTTTCAATTAATCTTTCTAATTTCTCTTGATCTCTTTGCTCTAAACTACTGCAATTCCTTAAGGCTTGGAGATAACCATCACTATATAATTTAAGATCAGATTGAGTATGAAAACGAGTAACCAAGTCTTGGCAACTATCGCAGATTGATTGAAAATGACGAATTGCATTGGGATTTTCAAATGATGTCATAATTCGATAGATTCTTATTTTTATTTAACATTTGTTATACCTTATTAAAGATGATAAAAAATTGACTGGCCAAACAGTAATTAAGAATGCAATCAACTGAGCAAATCTTAGCTTCAACCCCTGGTAGCTCACAATTGCCTACGAACTCTCAAACTCCCTCTAGAGTTCTTGTTGTTGAACCTCACCCCACACTTAGAACGGTCCTTGTGCAAAGGCTTCGTCAGGATGGTCACCTAGCTGCTGCTGTTGGATCAGCGGCAGAGGCTGTTGACCTCTGTAGAGAACAATCACCTGACTTATTGGTCAGCGCAGAAATCCTCGAGCAAAATACAGCAATGAGGCTTGCTCAACAATTGGGGTGTTCAGTTATTGTTCTAACAGCAAGATCAGGTGTTGAAGCTTTAGTAAATCTCCTAGATGAAGGAGCTGATGATGTTTTAAGAAAACCATTTGGGCTAGAAGAGCTAGCAGCAAGATGTAGAACCCTACTAAAAAGAGGTAGGATAGGTTTACAAGAGAAAGTTGAAGTTGGCCCCTTAGAAGTTCATCTTCTTTTAAGACAGGTAACACTTAGTGAAAAGCCTGTAGAACTTAGCCCAAGGGAGTTTGCTCTCCTGTGTGCCCTTCTTATGCCTCCTGGCATGGTAAGGAGTCGACAAGAGCTTCTAAGAATGGCTTGGCCCCCATTCAGTGGAGGTCCAAGATCAGTAGACACTCAAGTCTTAACACTGAGAAGAAAATTAGAGCAGGCAGGATTGGGAGAAGGAGGAGGAATAACAACCGTAAGACAACAAGGTTATCGATTTAGTATCGACAATATTTAATTCAAAAAAGCAAAAAGTTCACCAATAATCATTAGAACTGATATTAATGTCAGTAATTTATATGTCCATAGTGGTGATATGTAAGATATTTCATTAATAGAAATCCCAGTATTACTGGAAACAATTAATAGGAATTTTTCAAAGTTTTCCACTCTTTGTGGGACAAGAAGATTATCACCTTGAAAAGTATTAAAGTAATAAACCTTACTACCCTGACTGGTTGGCAAAGATTTGATTAATTTAATATCTTTCCAAGAAATCTCCCAATTTTTTTTTCCTAAGAATTTAGAAATAAAGCTACTTTTATATGAAATTTTATTACTGCAAGTTTCTACATAATCACTAGTGATATTGATTATCAAATAAAGTCCTAAGGCAAAAATTATAATAGAGGAGATTTTTAATTTTTCGATTGAAATAAATGGTAAAGGAATTGTAAGCGCTAAATAAAGAGAAATTAACGAACTTTTCACAAAAAAAAGAGTTTTAAATTTTTCTATCATTTCAGAAGGATCCTTTTAATCAGGCAATTTAAAACTGTTTATGTTTAACTTTGCACCTATTTTGTGAGCGCATGCGTATCCACTAAAAGCTACAGCATTTAGGCCTTGGCCAGGGAAGCATGAATCCCCTACACAATAAAGGTTTTGAATTTTTGTAGTGTTGAAAGGCATTGGCAAAAGTCCAAGCAACTTTTTACTGGGAATTGGCCCATAACTACCTTCATATCTTCCAAGGAACTTTTTATGAGTTTTGGGAGTACCAATTTCTTTGTGATCAATATTTTGTTCAAGATTAGGAAGAATAGTTGATATTTTTGCAACAAGAAAAGAAAAATATTTTTCTTTCTTTTGCAAATATTCTTTCCTTGATAGGCCTTCCCATTCACTCATCGATGAAGGAGTAAATGCATGTACGATATGTTTACCTTCTGGAGCCAAAGACGAGTCAAGTAAAGTAGGAATAGAAACAAAAATAACTCCCTTTTCGCTTTCTAATTCATCCCAATTTTCAACGATTATATGATGACAATTAAAATTATCGGATATTAGATTTTTTTCTACTCCAAGGTGAATCGAAACAAAAGAAGGTGAGGGTTTATAAGTTTCTGACCACTTATATTCACTTTTTGGCACGTTCTTACTCGAAATTAATCCTTTAGTATTATCTTTTAATCCAAATGTATCCCATCTAGTGGAGTTGGATACAATAATATTTGAATATATTTCTTCCCCATTTGAGAGCTTAACTCCTACCGCTTTCTCATCCTTTAAGAGGATTTCAGTCACATTGGCTTTATATCTAACTTTTCCTCCTAGTTTTTCAATACCAGAAACGAACTTCTCTGCTATCGTTCCAACTCCCCCTTTTGGATAATTTATCCCCCCAGCATGCCTATCAGTAAAAACCATTCCAGCATTAATCATAGGGGTTTTTAGAGCTGGCATTACAGACCAACAAAAACATTCGATATCGATAAATTTTAAAAGTACAGGATCTTTTATAAACTTTCTCGCAACATCTCCTGCATTTGCAGGTAACCATCTAGCTAACCCTAAACATGATAATGGAGATTTAAAGAAAACTTTAAAAAGATAACTTGGATCCTCTATTGATAAAAGAGGCATTGAATCTAAACATTTAAATACACTTGCACAAGTATCATAGAATTTCTTGATACCTTTTTTTTCCTTGGGGAAACTAGCAGATAATTTGCTTATAAATTGCTCATAATTTTTATCTACAGAAATATTAAAGTTATGTGGTAAATGATATTCCAGTTGAACAGGATCGGGAATAGTATCGCATTTTTCATTCACATCTTTCAAAGCACGAGTTAATAGATTGGTATAACCTTTCTCTCCAAATCCAAAAATCATTGAAGCCCCTACATCAAAGGTATAGCCTTTTCTCTTAAAAGAGCCTCCACTCCCGCCTGGAATAATATATTTTTCAAGAACTAATACTTGAGCTCCTTTCGCCGCCAATTGTGAAGCAGTTACTAACCCTCCTATTCCTGAGCCAATAATAATTGCATCGAAGTTTTCCTTATTTAATTCCATTTTTTGGATCTTTGATAATTAATCTTAGTAAATTTTGCTGAGTAAGTGGTCTTTATCAAAACAAGAATCTAGTTTATTTTTAAAGTCATTCAAGGCTTCTGTAGATCTTTCTTGATAAGCTTTGTACCTTAATCTTTTATCTTTTATTCTTTTAGTTAGTTCTGGAACTAAACCAAATGAAGCAGGCATTGGTTGGAATTTATTCTTTTTCTGATTAGATAATATTTGATTTTTGTTACTGATAAAATTCATTAGAGAACCAATCATTGATTGATCAGGAAAACTTACTGTTTTTTTACCCTTAGCTAATAAGGATGCATTTATTCCTGCAAGCAAGCCCCCTGCTGCTGCTGCTGCATAACCTTCCGTCCCCGTTATTTGACCCGCAGCAAAAAGGTTTTCTCTTTTCATAAATTGCAATGTCGGTAAAAGTAATTTTGGAGATTCTAAAAAAGTATTTCTATGCATTACTCCAAAACGTACAAACTCAGCCTTTTCTAAACCAGGAATCAACCTAAATATTCTTTTTTGCTCAGACCATTTGAGGTTAGTTTGAAAACCTACCATATTTAGCAATTTTCCTTCTAAATCTTCTTTCCTTAATTGGACAACTGCATGAGGTCGCTTTTTTAATCTATTTTCCCTATCAAATAAATCTCCCCATTTTGGATTCCACAAACCAATAGATTTCAATGGGCCGTACCTCATTGTATCAACTCCTCTTCTAGCAATTTCTTCAATTGGTAAGCAAGCTTCAAAGAAATTAGCTGATTCTTTCTCAAAGTCTTTTAAATTAGCTTGTTCGCCTTCTATTAGTTCATTTCTGAAATGGATGTAATCATTTTTATCCATAGGGCAATTTATATATGCCGGATCTCCTTTGTCGTACCTACTAGCTTTAAATACAATCTCTTGATCAATAGTATCTCCATAAATAATAGGACTGGCGGCATCAAAAAAATGACACGCATCGATACCTGTAAAAGCTTGAATTTTATAAGACAATTGATCAGAAGTTAATGGACCAGTTGCGAGGATCGTTATATTATCTTTGCTTGGGAGATCCAATTGTTCAAATCTCTTAATTTCAATTAGAGGATGATTAGTTAAGGCATCAGTTAAAGCAATACTAAATTTAGATCTATCAACCGCCAAAGCTCCGCCAGCTGGTACAGCAAATTTATCTGCTGTTTGAACTATCAATGATTTAAAAATTCTTAGTTCTTTTTGCAATAAACCTGCAGCTCTGTCAGGACTTAAAGCTCCAAAACTATTACTACAAACAAGCTCTCCAAACTCACTAGTATGATGTGCTGGAGTTGAAATGATAGGTCTCATTTCAACTAATTTAACGGATATGCCTGAATTTGCTATTTGCCAAGCAGCTTCACATCCTGCAAGACCTGCTCCAATTACAATTACTTCTTTATCAATCAATTAATTAAATTTATTATTTCTCTCCGAATTGTCTATTCCATTGCTCTCTTGCAGGTTTTTGAATATTGAAAACAACCCATGCAACTGCAGCAATTATTGGGGCAAAAACGACAATAGCTCTTAACATTTGAAAAATCTTATTATTTACTAAATATCTTACCTTTTAACTTTTAATATAGAGAGAATTCTTAATTTTTTAGTTAATAAGTTAAGAAATGTATTTCTATTGTTCAACTTGGGATAATAAGTTGTTTTTTTTGCCTTTAAAAGGGATAATTTCATATGTACTCAATTTTACAAAATGGGTCGCTAGCTCAGTGGTAGAGCATCCGGCTTTTAACCGGCTGGTCCTGAGTTCGAATCTCAGGCGACCCACATTCTCCTAAATTGAGTTCATTATTTATAAATTCGTTATAAAAATAAATCCAAACATCTACAAACTGAACCCTACTTATCATGCAGCTTATAGGTCATTAATTGGTCGTTAAAAACTATTGAAGATCAATTATTTTAAAGAAGTTTTTTTTTGAAAAATTTAAAAAGAGAAACTAAATAAATTTGCTGATAGGGTCGAGTTGAAATACATACTCTACATACAAATAAAATTGTTCAAGGACTATTATATTAAAAATTAAATTGCCAAAAAAGTTTTAAATCTTCAAAAAGTAGAGAGGTTATTTATCAGACCTTATTTAAGCTAAAACCTTATTTAATATAAAAATTTTCATTTAATAATGAAGAATTTGTTTAATTAGATTCATCCAAGGATTAATGAGAATCCAAAATCTTACACATTTATGCTGCATTTATGTAGCTGATTTAACTTTAAAAAAATTAATTTATTTATATTCAAAAAAAAGCCTTTACAAAGCTTCATATTTACTGTTACAATAGTACACATAAATTCAAATTCTTATTATGACTCCTGAAGCAGAACGTTTTAATGGTTGGGCAGCAATGTTAGGTTTCGTTGCAGCTGTTGGTGCTTATGTAACTACTGGACAGATCATTCCTGGTTGGTTCTAAGTATTAAAGACCAATATTACTAATTTTGGTGTAAGCATAAAATCCATGAATTAAAATTTCATAGAGATTTTAGTTAAATCACTTTTGATAATTTAACAGATAGTACAATTAATTTTTCTATTAATTTGCATCAAATAAACTACACTAAATTAAAGTTTTGAAAATTGTAATAATGAAAAAAATTATTTGTTTATCGCAGTAAAGAATTAATTACTGATTTGTTATTAATGCTCATTCGCGATAATGAATAATTATTTTCATTTGTTATTAATGTTTATTCGCGATAATGAATAATTATTCACTTGTTTTTATTCTATAACCAATCTTTAGAACTACCAACCTCGTATTATACGAGGTTTTTTTTTAATTTATATCTGATTGATTAGTTAATTTAAAAGTTATAATATTGCCTAAAATTTATTTTTTACTTCTTCTTTTTTATGCATATTATCTAAGCAACTTGAACATAGAAGATGACCTTTTTTACTCCAAAAAGTTTTAGTTGATCTTTCTATATCTCTCCTGCAAATAAGACATTTAAATATAGGAACCATTTTGCCTTGGTTAATTTAATAATAATTTTTTTAGTCTACATAACAAATTATGTAAAGTGATTTCAAATTGAATTTTTTCTCAAAAAATAATTTAAATATTAAATTAACTCAACATGAATTACCTCTGTAAAATTCTTTCAAAAGTAAGGTTAGATAGGACAAATTATATACAGGCACAAAATTCATATAAAAAAAGACCCACCTAGCGGTAGGTCTTTTTCATGTGTGTAAGATTTTCTAAATTAGACTAATGAACTTAGAAACTGAATGATGTTTTAACCATGACACCTGTTTCGTCTGCGGCTAATGCCTCTTTAACGTAAACAACTGGTGTGATTGTCATTCCATCATTAACTGGATAAGAATAGAAAGCTTCATACATGTAGTAATCAATAGCATCGTCAGCAATGTGACCTGTTGTTCCTAAAGCAGCACCGAATGTACCTGGACCAACTTCATCCCACTGAAGACCTACAAAGAAAGTAGAAGTATCTTTCGCGTTTGCCAACTCAGGATCACCCATTTCATAACCAACACTAACTGAAGGCATAGAACCAGCCTCAGATGGTGTCCAGTATCCATTTAATCCCCAGTAAGTTACATCATTTCCAGCTAATGCTGTGTTGTCATTAGCTGCAGTTACTGTTTCAACAGAAGCGTAAGTTACAGATGCTCCATATGAATCAGCTGTGTATGTTAGCTGACCACCAAATACGTCTGTACCTTCCTTAGTTAGAAGACCGTTTGTATCACTTCCAGAACCTGTGTAACCGATTGCCGCTGTAAAACCGTTACCGATATCAAAGCTTGCACCAGCTGCAGTACCTTGTCCACCAGCCATAGCTGACTCAACATTACCGCAATCATCTAGTGTATTAGTGATTCCACCATAAACACATGCTGTGCTGTATAAAGTACTTCCGTCCATGTTGTCACCAACAAAAACAGTTGTTTTCTCACCAAGTGGGAATGTGTATGCAACACCATCAACAGTTAATGTGTCTGTAGTTGAGTTTAGGTCTAACTCTCCAAGTGATGCTTGAGTTGAACCAGCGTCAATTGAAATATCTAAAGAATCTTCACCAGTGAAACTAGTATTTAGATCAATCTGGAAACCGTAAACAGCAGAGATAGCTTCGTCACCATCAGTAACAGTTGCAGAAGTTCCCTGACCGTCAACTGCACCAATAGCCATATCAGCTGAGAATGATGCTGTTGTTGTTTCTGAAAAAGAACCAGCTTCGAAGTTATTAAGTCTTGCTTCTAAACCATCTACACGGCTATTAGTAATAGCAAGTTCTTCAGCTGGGTTGAAGTCGTTAATTGTGACGATGCTATTGATTACTACATGTATGAAGCTTTCTATTCTTATCCAGTTAATGATGGAATGACAATCACACCAGTTGTTTACGTTAAAGAGGCATTAGCCGCAGACGAAACAGGTGTCATGGTTAAAACATCATTCAGTTTCTAAGTTCATTAGTCTAATTTAGAAAATCTTACACACATGAAAAAGACCTACCGCTAGGTGGGTCTTTTTTTATATGAATTTTGTGCCTGTATATAATTTGTCCTATCTAACCTTACTTTTGAAAGAATTCTTGTTATTGTTAATATAAATATTCTGTGTGAGGAATTTTATGAAGCTTTTTAAAAGCTTGCTTGTAGCTCCTGCGGCACTAGGCTTATTAGCCCCTATGTCAGCTACAGCAAATGAAATCACTGTTAATGATTTCAATCCTGCTATTGAAGAAACTTTACTT
>QCLW01000009.1 GCA_003214235.1 Prochlorococcus sp. AG-418-F16 | reverse complement strand
TTCGTTGGCATTTCTACAGTAATCAGTTATAAAGCTTTATTTGAACAAATTAATGGTTATCAATCTGTAGAAAAATTATTTGTATGGGCTAATGCTGGGGATTTTACAATTCCAATGGGATTTGTCCTTGATCCTCTGGGCAGTGTAATGCTTGCTTTAGTAACTACCATAACTTTGCTCGTGATGATTTACTCTCATGGTTATATGGCTCATGATAAGGGTTATGTCAGATTTTTTACATATTTAGCTTTATTTAGTAGTTCAATGATGGGATTAATAATTAGTCCAAATTTGTTGGAAATTTACGTTTTTTGGGAATTAGTTGGAATGTGTTCTTATTTGTTGGTTGGGTTTTGGTATGACAGAGATGGTGCTGCCCATGCTGCACAAAAAGCATTTGTTGTTAACAGAGTAGGAGACTTTGGATTATTGCTCGGTATTCTTGGACTATTTTGGGCCACGAATAGTTTTGATTTTAATGAGATAGCTACTGTAATTTCACAATCAGTCTCTGATAATTCATTACCCATTTGGGCTGCTTTACTACTTTGTTTTTTAGTTTTTTTAGGGCCAATGGCAAAATCTGCGCAGTTTCCTCTTCATGTATGGTTGCCTGATGCGATGGAAGGACCTACACCGATTTCTGCACTTATACATGCAGCTACAATGGTTGCTGCTGGAATATTTCTAGTAGCGAGGCTGCAACCTTTGTATTCAATATTCCCCTCTATTCAATTCATTATTGCTTTAGTTGGAACTATTACTTGTTTTTTAGGTGCTTCTATAGCTTTGACTCAAATGGATTTAAAAAAGGGATTAGCATATAGCACCGTCTCTCAGCTCGGGTATATGATGCTCGCGATGGGTTGTGGAGCTCCAATAGCAGGGATTTTCCATTTAGTTACTCATGCTTGCTTTAAAGCAATGCTATTTTTGGGTTCAGGTTCTGTAATACATGCTATGGAAGAAGTAGTAGGTCATCAGCCTGTATTAGCTCAAGACATGAGATTAATGGGGGGGTTAAGAAAAAAAATGCCATATACATCTTTAACATTCTTAATAGGTTGTGTAGCAATTAGTGGTATACCTCCATTGGCAGGTTTTTGGAGTAAAGACGAGATACTCGGAAATGCATTTATATCATTTCCAGCTTTTTGGTTTGTAGGACTTTTAACAGCTGGCATGACTGCTTTTTATATGTTTAGGCTCTATTTTTTGACATTCGAAGGAGATTTTAGAGGTGAGAATAAAGAATTACAAAAAGAGCTTTTAATGGCTTCCAAAGTAAATCTTGATGAAGACAATGATGAAGAGCATGAAGAACATGGCTATATTCATGAGTCTCCTTGGTCAATGACATTCCCATTAGTCTTTTTAGCTGTACCCTCTGTAATTATCGGCTTTATGGGACTTCCATGGGATAGTAAATTTGCTAATTTACTTGATCCTGAGGAAGCAGAGTTTGCTGCAAAAGCCTTCGAATTAAAAGAATTTTTGCCTTTAGCGATAGCATCAGTTCTTATTGCATCAACTGGAATACTTATTGCTTATCAAGCATATTTTGTGAAAAAAATTAATTTGTCAATTTTATTTGCAGAAAAGTTTCCTATTATTAATAAATTTTTATCAAATAAATGGTATTTAGATGATATTAATGAAAAACTTTTTGTTAAAGGTACTAGAAAACTAGCTAAAGAAGTTTTAGAAGTTGATTCTAAGGTTGTTGATGGTGTAGTCAATCTTACTGGTCTTCTAACTTTAGGTAGTGGAGAAGGTTTAAAATATTTTGAGACAGGTAGAGCTCAATTTTATGCGCTCATTGTTTTTGGAGGTGTAATTTTATTAATTGCTATATTTGGCTTTCAATCTCCTCAAGTTACTTAATTACAATTGTGTGTCTTCACTGTCCATTGGGTGAAAAAATACAGATAATTTCTAGAATTTACTTAAGATAAATTTCTTATTAAATTGAGTACCTATTTTTTAGCACATTCTACTACACAAATATTAGGAACTTTGGGAGCTGGATTGTCTACTTTTCCTTGGCTATCTGCTGCAATTTTGTTCCCAATTGGTAGTGCGTTTGTGATACCTTTTTTCCCAGATAAAGGAGATGGCAAAGAGGTTAGATGGTTTGCGTTGTCTATTGCATTAATAACTTTTTTAATAACTGTTGGTTCATATATAAATGGCTTTGATATTAATATTGAAAATGTTCAACTGAAAGAAAATATTAATTGGCTCCCTAATTTAGGTCTTACTTGGTCTGTTGGTGCTGACGGTATTTCGATGCCTTTAATACTATTAACTAGTTTTATTACTGCTTTAGCAGTTTTAGCTGCATGGCCAGTCAAGTTCAAACCAAAGTTATTTTTCTTTTTAATACTAGTGATGGATGGTGGTCAAATTGCTGTATTTGCAGTTCAAGATATGCTTTTATTCTTTTTAACTTGGGAACTTGAGTTAATTCCTGTATATCTACTCTTGGCTATATGGGGTGGCAAAAATAGACAATATGCAGCAACAAAATTCATTATTTATACAGCTGGTAGTTCTATATTTATTCTTATAGCAGCATTGGCAATGGGTTTCTATGGTACAGAAATTCCTAACTTTGAGTTTTCTCACTTGGCAGCTCAAGATTTTACTCAAAAATTCCAAATACTTTGTTATGTGGGGCTATTAATTGCATTTGGAGTAAAACTTCCCATAGTACCTCTTCATACTTGGCTTCCAGATGCGCATGGAGAGGCTACAGCTCCTGTTCATATGCTTCTAGCTGGAATTTTATTGAAGATGGGAGGATATGCTCTTTTACGATTTAATGCACAATTATTACCTGTTGCTCATGCTCAATTTGCCCCATTATTAATAGTTTTAGGAGTAGTAAATATAATTTATGCTGCATTAACTTCTTTTGCGCAAAGAAATCTCAAAAGAAAAATTGCATATAGTTCAATAAGTCATATGGGTTTCGTTCTTATCGGAATTGGAAGTTTTAGTAGCCTTGGAACCAGCGGAGCAATGCTACAAATGGTTAGTCATGGATTGATTGGGGCAAGTTTATTTTTTCTTGTTGGAGCTACCTATGACAGAACAAAGACTCTTAAACTTGATGAAATGAGTGGAGTAGGACAAAAAATGAGAATCATGTTTGCCCTATGGACTGCTTGCTCCCTAGCTTCACTTGCTTTGCCTGGTATGAGTGGATTTGTTTCCGAATTAATGGTTTTTACAGGATTTGTTACTGATGAAGTTTATACACTCCCGTTTAGGGTGGTAATGGCTTCTTTAGCTGCTATCGGTGTAATACTTACTCCTATTTATCTACTCTCAATGTTACGAGAAATTTTCTTTGGTAAAGAAAATCCTAAATTAACCGAAGAACGAAAACTAATCGATGCAGAGCCTAGAGAAGTTTATATTATTGCTTGTTTACTTCTACCGATAATTGGAATAGGTTTATATCCAAGATTAGTTACTGAAACTTATCTGGCATCTATTAATAATTTAGTCGATAGAGATTTGTCCGCAGTAAAAGGAGCTGTGAAAACAAATATTTTCGCCGGAGCTAAAAAAAATGAGATCTTACAGGCTCCAACAATATAATTTTTTTAATTAATATGATATTTTTTGGCATTAAATGAATAAGAAGATATCTTATTAGTAGATATTAGGTAAATTAAAATATCTTATCTCAACTCAATTGATAAGCAACAATTAGGGCCTAGATTGTTGATTAAGTTTCTCCAAGATGCTGCGGGCAAAGGAGATCTTGATCCATGGGATATTGATGTGATAAGTGTAATTGATAGTTTTTTAGACCAATACTCATATACTTTTGAAAAAACCTCCAATAGACAAGCCTCTTATCATAAGGACTTATCAGAGACAAGCGAGGCATTTTTTGCGGCTTCCGTACTTGTTAATTTAAAGGCTCAGATTTTGGAATCTGATGTTTTCAAAGAAAACTCTTCAGATTTCGAAGATGATTTTGAGGTGGATGATCAAGATTGGATTGATCAAGAATTTGATATTCCAAAATACCCTGAAAAATATCTAAGGAGAAGATCAATTGCACAACCAATTCTTAAACGTACAACAACATTGGCAGAACTGGTAAGTCAATTAGAGTCTATTGCTGAAGTTATAGAAACCCAAGATCTTCTGCTTATGAAGAGAAAAAGAAATAAAAAATATTCCGATAAGGCTTTAATTTCTCAAGTTAAATCTTTAGCACATCGTGAGAAACTGCCAGAAACCACTAAAGAATTAGGGAAGTTTATTGATGGGTGGGAAAAAGCATTACAGTGGACAGATTTTGAATATTTAGTTAAGAAATGGCAAACAGTTGTAAAAAAAGATTTAGATAAAGATCGTCTTGGTGTTTTTTGGGCTTTGTTATTTTTATCATCTGAAAACAAAATTGAAATTAAACAAATTAATTCTTTATATGGCCCAATTCACATTAAAAGAATAATTCCTGATGGAGGCTTAGCCCAATTGCCTATAGAAAATCTTGAGGTAACAAATAACTCTCCTTCTGCTGCTTAGCGCCTTAATAGCAATAACGTATAATCTTTAAAAAGAGGTTTGAATTTATGAAGGCAATGATACTTGCAGCAGGAAAAGGTACACGTGTTCAGCCCATAACTCATATTATTCCAAAACCAATGATACCGATTTTACAAAAACCTGTAATGGAGTTTCTTTTAGAACTCCTAAAAGAGCATGGTTTTAAAGAAATAATGGTGAATGTCTCCCACCTTGCTGAAGAAATTGAAAATTACTTTAGGGACGGTCAAAGATTCGGTGTAGAAATAGCATATAGTTTTGAAGGCAGAATTGAAGATGGAGAGTTAATAGGAGATGCTTTAGGTTCAGCAGGAGGATTAAAAAAAATTCAAGATTTTCAAAAATTCTTTGATGAAACTTTTGTTGTACTGTGTGGCGATGCTTTAGTTGACTTAGATTTGACTGAAGCAGTTAAGAAACATAAGGAAAAGGGGGCAATTGCAAGTTTAATAACTAAAAAAGTAACAAGAGATCAAGTATCAAGTTATGGTGTAGTTGTCTCAGATGAAAATGGACTAATAAAGGCGTTTCAAGAAAAGCCATCTGTAGATAAAGCTTTAGGTGACTCTATTAATACGGGTATTTATCTTTTTGAACCTGAAATTTTTAATTACATACCATCAGGTGAAAAATTTGATATTGGTGCTGATCTCTTTCCTAAACTTGTTGAAATGGATTTACCATTTTTTGCATTGCCAATGGATTTCGAATGGGTAGATATTGGAAAAGTGCCTGATTATTGGAGTGCTATACGTAATGTATTACAAGGTAAGGTAAGACAAGTAGAGATACCTGGCAAAGAAGTTAAACCTGGAGTTTTTACCGGATTAAATGTTGCTGCTAATTGGGACAAAGTTGATATTACTGGCCCAGTATATATAGGTGGAATGACAAGAATAGAAGATGGCGCAACAATTATTGGACCTGCAATGATAGGCCCAAGTTGTTGTATTTGCGAAGGTGCAACAATTGATAATTCAATTATTTTTGATTATTCCAAAATCGGTAAGGGTGTTCGACTAGTTGATAAATTAGTATTTGGCCGTTACTGTGTGGGCAAAAATGGAGATCACTTTGATTTGCAAGATGCATCTTTGGATTGGTTGATAACAGATTCTAGAAGATCTGATATGACTGAGCCATCTCCTCAGCAAAAGGCAATGGCAGAATTGTTAGGTACTGATTTGATTAATATTCCAGATTAAGATCAGCTTTTTCAAGAATCTCAGGGATTAAATGTTCTGCCTTAACTGCCATTAGATGAATACCATTTGCGATATTCATAAAATCTTGAGCTTGTTCAGCTGCAATTTGAATACCTTCTTGTAATGGGTCTTTAGCATTTTTAAGACGATTTAAGATATTTTCAGGGATGTTTGCGCCTGGAACGTATTTGTTTATAAAGAGAGCATTTTTGTAAGACTTTAATAGGAATACACCTGCAATTACTGGAATTTCAAGAGGCTTGCTAATTTTTTCACAAAACTCTATCAAATTTTCTTTTTCCATAACCATTTGAGTTTGTATAAATCCAGCTCCAGCCTCTTTTTTCTTTCTCAATCTATTTTCTATACTTCTTTTATTTCTGCAATTTGGATCAGCTGCAGCACCTGCAAAAATAAATGTTTTTTTATCGGAAAGTTCTCCTAGAGTGGGATCAATTCCTTTATTGAAAGCCTGAATTTGTTGAAGCAATCTAACTGACTCAAACTCATGTACGGCCTTGGCATCTTGTTGATCCCCAGCTTTTACTGAATCACCGGTAATGCATAAGATGTTTTTAATTCCTAAAGCATTTGCTCCCAAAATGTCTGATTGTAAAGCAATTTTATTACGATCTCTGCAAGAAATTTGCATTACTGGTTCTATCCCATTTTCCAGTAATAGTTTGGACATTGCCAAGCTGCACATTCTCATTACAGCTCTGCTTCCATCGGTAATGTTAACAGCATGTACCTTATCTTTCAAAAGTTGTGCTATCTTAAGAGATCTTATGGGGCTTCCACCTCTTGGCGGCATTAACTCTGCTGTTATTACCTTAGATCTTTTTTCTAAAGTCTTCTGAAGTTTTGATTTCAATTGCTTTTGTTTCCTAGTTGGTTAACAAGTGTAATGAGATTGCTAAACTTAATTAATATAAAAAAGGAACTGTTTAAATGCAAATGGTTGATGAAGAAGTAAACAACATTGATATGATGGGTCTCTCTGCAAGGGAGATGGAAATCATTGATCTCGTAGCTGATGGGCTTACAAATCAAGAAATTGCGGTAAAACTAACTATTAGTAAAAGAACTGTTGATAATCATGTAAGTAATATGTTTACAAAAACTGGTTCTAAAAACAGAGTAGCACTTTTGAATTGGGCAATGGACAACGGAAAGATTTGTAGAGATGGGTTTAATTGTTGTACACTCCCAGACTCTGATCAAGATTAGTATTACCCTTTACTTTTTTTGTATCATTTGCCAAATCCATTAGACAATAATTTGTAGAACCTAATTCGAAAAGTTCAGCATATGCAATACATGCATCCTTGTCTGAATCAACAAATCTCAATATTCCTTCTTTGTCGTAAAGACCATACATATGAAGAAGAAAATACTTTACTTAAATATAAAGAAAATATAAAGGATGAGTGGTTCCTCTGACTAGTCACTTTTAAAAGTTGTTAAATATTCTTCTTTCCACTCTGAAAAAGGATTGTTAGCAAGACTGAAATTGGAGTAGTGGGTCAGCCCAGTAATTTCTTTTGAAATGAAAGATGGAAGAATTAAATCTTCCTGTTCATTAGAAAGTTCAATTTCTGCAATTTCAAGTGGATAATTATTTTCTTTAAAGCAATCTATAATCCAAGATTTTTTTTCAATTTCTAGAAAGTATCTATCTTTTTTAATTGTATTGGAAAGATTTGACATTATTGTTTCAGCATCGCTTCGTGGAATGGAGTATTCAAATTCAAAGTTGGTAAAGCCTTTGATATATTTTTTAAGTGCAATTTTAGAGTTTTTGCCTATAAGCCTTACCCTAATAATCCAACCATCTAAGCTTTTGGATAAATATCCTTGTTCAATATAAATTTTTTTAATTATGAATTCTTTCCAATTATCATTTTTTATAAGAAATCTTCTTTCTATCTCTAAGGCCATTTAATTTTTGAAATTTTTTTGAGATAAATCACCTTTCCAATCTAGTTTTTTTATTAAGGTACTATAGTAACTTGTGCTTTTTTTAAACTTTATTATTTTGCAGGACGATTGCCCTTTTTTGATCTCACAATAATAATTTTCCTTAATAGTCATACATTTTGACCCGTCTCTCCATAATTTAATTTCCCCTTTACTTTTTTTTACAGGTTTTATGATTACCTTACTTGTATTAGGTATAACTATTGGTCTACTAGCCAAACTCATCGGGCATATAGGGTTAATTATCATTGCATCAATACTTGGGTGCACTATTGGCCCCCCTGCAGCCATTGAGTAGGCTGTTGAACCAGTAGATGTAGATATGATTAATCCATCACCTTTGTATTCATTAACCTTCTCGTTATCTATTTCAATTTCTATTTGGTTGGTTGGAGAAATGTCTTCTTCAACAGATTTAAAATAAAAATCATTTAAGGCATAGTAGCTTTTTATAATCTTTTTCTCAGAACTTGTCCCATTAATAAAAACATTACAATTTAATCTATTACGAAAGTCAATTTTATATTCTTCGTTTTCAAGGATTTCAATAAAAGATTTGTCAAACAAAAAATCTTTTTCTTGCGTAAGGAAACCCAGATTACCACCAATATTAATGCTCAACAAAGGAATATCATAATCAGCTAAAGCATTTGCACATTTTAGAAAGGTTCCATCTCCACCAAGAACTATGCCAATATTTGGTTGTAATTCTAGATTATAAAGATGTTTTGCAATTTCATCTTTGTGAAAATCACTTTGAATTCTTTTTGATTTTATATTTTTAGTTTTGAGGACTTCTTCACAGAATTTAGAAGCCTCTTGAGCTATAGAACTATCTGAACGATATATAATAAGCACTAATGAAAGTTTCATTTAGTGGTTTTACCATTTTAATAAATTAAAACTTTCCATATCCACAGTCACCCTATTCCTATAAAGAGATAATAAGATAGCTAATCCAACTGCTGCTTCTGCTGCAGCAACAGTAATGACAAAAATTGTAAAAACTTGTCCTTGAATTAAATTATTGTCAACATAGGAAGAAAACGTCATTAAGTTTATATTTACTGCATTGAGCATTAACTCAATGCTCATAAGAACTCTTACTGCATTTCTGCTATTTAATAATCCCCAAATCCCAATACAGAATAGTGCTGAAGATACTATTAAAAATGCTTGAATAGGAATTGATTCTAAATTCATCATAAGAAAAGTGAAAGGTTAATTTTTATTTGTAAGTAACGGTTCTGATGATTTTTCAATTAACTCTTGATCAACAGGCAATCCAGTGGAAATATCCTTGCTCATTACATCTCTTCTAGCTAAAACAATAGCTCCAATCATTGCCATTAAAAGTAAAACTGATGCTACTTCAAATGGGAGTAGATAATCACTAAATAGATGTTCACCAATTCTGATAGTTGATTCTTCTCCTATAGAGTTTTGAGGACTTGATAGGCTCCATGCATTAGTCAAGTCAACTCTTATTAAAAGGCTTAGAAGGGTTAAACATATTGATGTTGATATGATTCTTCTCGATTTAATGTCACTGATGGGCTTTAAATCTTCTTTTTTATTGACTAGCATTATTGCAAAGATTATTAATACATTAACTGCACCTACATAAACTAAAACTTGTGCTGCAGCAACAAAACTTGCATTCAAAAGAAGATATAATCCCGCAACACTCATGAAAACTCCTCCTAGAAGAAAGGCTGAATAAACAATACTTTCTAGCAAAACAACACCAAGTGCTCCAATAAGGATAACTAAAGATAAAACTGAAAAACAAATAATTTGAGTTGTTATTGCAATGGACATAAATTAATGGAAATTAATTGTTTGGATTAGAAACTTTATCTTTATTGTCATTAGATTCTGGTCTCATCCAATCATAGACTTCTTCAGGTAATTTACCAACTCTAGTATCTGAAGCTGGGATTTCATGAGGGTCCATGACACCTTGAGGAAGATAGGTAAGTTCTCTTAATGGTTTTACTGATGGATCTGTTGTAACGTTTGTAGGAAGTCTACCAAGTGCGACATTATCAAAATTTAAATTGTGCCTGTCGAAAGCAGCTAATTCATATTCTTCGGTCATTGATAGACAATTGGTAGGACAATATTCGACACAATTTCCACAGAATATACAAACTCCAAAATCTATTGAATAATTTCTAAGCTCCTTTTTTTTTGTTTCTTTATTCATAACCCAGTCAACTACTGGTAGATTTATAGGACATACTCTTACACAAACTTCACAAGCTATACATTTATCGAATTCATAGTGTATCCTTCCTCTATATCTCTCTGAGGGTATTAATTTTTCATATGGATATTGGACAGTAACAGGTCTTCTTCGAAGATGATCAAAAGTTACTGATAAGCCATTATATAAATATTTGCCAGCACTAAAGGCTTCTTTAATATAGCTATTTACTTGTTGAAGGAAATTTTCCATTTGTGAAGAATTCACTCATTTAGTTTAGTTTAGTGTATTAATTCTAAATTTCAGTATATTTACCTAAATTTAGCCACCAAAGAATTGAGGAAAGGTAAGTTTTAATCCTGCAGTTAACAAAAGATTAGCAAGAGAAATTGGAAGAAGAAACTTCCATCCTAGATCTAAAAGTTGATCTATTCTTACTCTAGGTGTTGTCCAACGTAATAATATTGCAATGAACACTAAGAGATATGCTTTTAAAACAGTCATTACAATTCCTATTGATGCAGTGAAAACTTGTATTAAGGGTGCATTTATAGGCAAATTAAGTACCTTAGCTATTACTTCTACTGGAATCGGAAAACCCCATCCACCTAAATAAAGTATTGATACCAATAATGCTGAAAGAATCAAATTAATGTAGCTACCAAGGTAAAACAATGCAAATTTCATTCCTGCATATTCAGTTTGATAGCCCGCAACTAATTCTTCTTCAGCTTCAGGCAAGTCAAATGGAAGTCGTTCGCATTCTGCAAGAGCACAAATCCAAAAGACTATAAACCCAACTGGTTGTCTCCAAATATTCCAACTTAGTATACCAGCACCGTTTTGTTGGTTAACAATATCTATAGTACTTAGAGAATTTGTCATTAACACAATAGCTAGTACAGATAATGCTAATGGTATTTCATAACTTATAGACTGAGCGGCTGCTCTTAATCCCCCTAATAATGAATATTTGTTATTTGAGGCGTATCCGCTCATGAGAAGACCTATTGGTTGGATACTACTTAAAGCAATCCAAAGAAAAATTCCAATACCAACATTACTTATAAGCAGGTTTTGTCCAAAAGGAACAATTAGCCAGGAGAGAATAACTGGGACAAGAACTAATATAGGCCCTGCTGTGAAGAGAATTCCATCTGCTTTGTCGGGAATAATATCCTCTTTGACTAATAACTTAAGACCATCCGCAATTGGTTGAAGTACGCCAAGCGCTCCTGCATATTCAGGGCCAATTCTTTGTTGTGCAGCAGCAGATATCTTTCTTTCAAGCCAAACTGTTACTAAAACGCCAATAACTGCAGCAACTAAAACTAAAAGCATAGGTAAAGGGAGCCAAATTATATGAGCAATTTCACTAGAAAGGCCAAATCCTTTTAAGAGTTCATTAAAACTATATTCGAGATCTAATCCGTATTCCAAAGTTTTGATGTTATTTACTTAATACATTAACTCGTTACAAACAATATGTGTGTTTTTTATAAAAAGCTGCAAATATTATTCTCGATTTTCTAAGCTAATCCAATCTCTAGGTGCTGAACCAGTATAGATTTGCGACGGTCTAAAAATTCTATTTGCACCAAGTTGCTCTCGCCAATGAGCCAACCAACCTGCAACTCTAGATATGGCAAAAATTGGAGTAAATAAATCACGAGGAATACCAAGTTTTCTATAAACAAGACCAGAATAAAAGTCAACGTTAGGGAATATACCCTTCGGGCCAAGTCTTGGTATTGCCTCTGCCTCTAGTGATTTAGCAACTTCATACATTTCATCTGCTCCAAACCTAATAAAAAGCTCTTCTGCGAGCTTTTGAAGAATAATTGCTCTTGGATCTTTGACTTTATATTCTCTGTGACCGAAGCCCATTATCTTACTTTTATTTTTTATTGCGTTATCTAAAAAAGAAGCCGCATTTTCTGGAGTTTTGATTTCTTCTAGCATTGCAATGACATCTTCATTTGCTCCTCCATGAAGCGGGCCAGCAAGTGTTCCCACTGCAGATGCGATGACAGCATATGGGTCTGTGAGAGTGCTCGCAGTAACTCTAGCGCTAAATGTACTCGCGTTTAAACTATGTTCGGCATGTAGAATTAAACACCTATCAAAAACTTTTGCAGCTATCGGATCTTGTTCTTTTTCAGTCAGCATGTAAAGAAAATTTGATGAGTAAGTTAAATCATCTCTAGGTTGAATTGGGTCTTGCCCTTTTCTAATAAGTTGAAACGCAGCAATCATTGTAGGTATTTTTGCTATTAGTCTTATGACTGCGTTGTAGATGTAATTAGGATCATCTATTGCTCTACGCGAATAGAAAAGCCCTAAAGAAGCGGCACTAGATTGAAGAGCATCCATAGGGTGACCTGTCGCAGGGAAACATTTCATCATATCTCTAACTCTAAAACTTAACCTTCGATGCATCTGAACTTCTTGTTCAAAATCTCTAAGTTGAATAGCTGTAGGCAATTCACCCCAAATTAATAGGTAAGCAGTTTCTAAAAAACTGCTTTTTTTGGATAGTTCCTCAATGGAGTACCCTCTGTAGAACAATTTACCTTTGTTGCCGTCAATATCACAGATAGATGAATTAGTAACTGGAACACCCTCTAATCCTGGTTTTAAAATTAGTTTGTTACTATCCAATTGCTTAATTCAATATCAAATACTTATAGATTAAAGATAGTCAAATAATTTTTAATTAACAACAAGATATTATTTTCACAAAAATTTAAAATTATTGTGTCTGAAGCTTGTTTGAATAAATTGAATTTAAAGAATTTTTAATTTTGTTTCTGTATAAAGAATTGGATTTTTTTCAGGAATCGTTTGTTTTATGATTTCTAGAGATTCTTCATTTGATATTTTTAAAATATTTCTAATGAGAAAATTAAGGTCCGGCAAATCAGAAAAATATTCTATTTTATTGGAATTACCATCTTTGATATCAACTTTTGAATAAAGAAAAGCAGATTTATATTTATTTCTTTTTAGGTTAAAAAATTTTTTTGATATTGTCTCTAGTTTTTTAACATCAATTAAATAATTACTTATGGTTTGTAGACCTCCTGATTCTATTGAATAGATATTTTCATAAGTTAATTGTTTTATAACATCGTCTTTTTCTTCAAGAATATCTTTGAAATATATCGAATAAGAATCTTCATTTTGTATCAAAGTATATTTGTTGAAATCTTTTAGTTTTTTCAAAGTACTTAAATCAAATTGATCTTCATTATTTTTTTCAAATGTAATAAGCCAATCTTTATTTGAATTGAGAATTAAAATGTTTTGATTTGCATTGTCATTAAACTCTTCAAAAAAATTGAGTTCAAAATCATTTATTAAAGGTTTTAGATATTTCTCAAAGTTTTCTATATCACTAAAAATTGAAATCTCATCATTATCTTCATTCCTATTCTCTTTATTTACTAGCTTATCGTAAGTAAGAATATCAATATTTTTTTTATTATTTAGTAAATATGATTTTAAGATTAACTGTTCATTATTGAAGTCAAATGTGGTAGCTATAATATCTTCATTATTATCAGCAAAAATTTCATTATTAAAAAATATACTTTCAAAAAATTTATTTGTGAATAATATATTCTTTTCGTTTTTTAATCCAAAAAGTTCTTGCTCATATTGAAATTTTTTTTCTTTAAAATCATTACTAGAGTTAACACTATTTTTGATTAATTTTTGATCTGATGAAGCAATTATATAATTATCCTCGGTCCGATATATAAAGTTAATGAAATTTAATTTATTTTCTCTATTAATTGAAATTATCTTATCAATCTGATCAATTTTATAAGGCAAATTTAGTAAATCATCTATTGTTTTTTCTGGCTTAATTTTAAATACAATCAAAATATCATCTTTAAGCTTTTTATTATTCTCAAAAGTTGAGATTATAAGTTCATTATCATAGATCTCTTCTAATTTATTGTTGCCTAGATCTATACCTAAGTAATTTAATATAGAATCTTTTATTAAAACAAAGTTTTCTTGATTTTTTGGGTTTTTATCTTTTTCATTATTGTTAACAATATTCAAACTATCTAAATTTGAAATAAATAATAATTTATTGTTATCAGGGATATATTTTAAGATATTTAGCCGCTCAATATTTATACTTTGCTCCGTATTTTTATTAGCAGAAACTTTTTTGAAACCAATAAAAAGTAATAAAGATAATAATATTATTATTGCTAATACTCTAAGTTTCATTATCAATGTTTATTTTTATTTTTAACAATAAATTTCCTACTGCAACTTAATTTATTAAATTGTAAATAACACATAATTTATCCTCTCAATTGGGAAATTATCCAAAATCTATAAATGCCTCTAGTCTCAATGATTGGTTTAATTCTGAGAAAGAAGATCCAGTTTTGATTGATGTGAGAGAAGAGTCAGAGCTTGAACTTGCTCGTTTTTCAAAAGAATTTTTACATATACCAATTAGTAAAGTCACATCTGAATACGTTGAGGAAATATTTGCTGGTTTATTAGACAGAGAAATTATTGTTAGCTGTCATGCAGGAATAAGAAGTTATAACTTTTGTCAATGGTGCCTAGATAATAATATTGTGAGTGAAATATGGAATTTGGAGGAGGGGATTGATGGATGGAGTAGATATATTGACCCATCAATTCCAAGGTATTGATTAAATATCTAATGAAGATGCAACAGTATTAACATCTTTGTCCCCTCTTCCAGAGCAGTTGATAATTATATGAGTATCTTTTTCAAGAGTTGGGCATAATTTATCCAACCAGGCAAATGCATGGGATGTTTCAAGTGCCGGAATAATTCCTTCAAGTTCACTAACAAGTCTTAAAGCATCTAAAGCCTCTTGATCTGTGACTGATCCATATTCTGCTCTACCTATATCTTTTAAATGACTATGTTCAGGCCCTACTCCAGGGTAATCTAAACCTGCACTTATTGAGTGAGCTTCTTGTACTTGACCATTATCATCTTGCAAAAGAAGACTCATTGATCCATGCAAAATTCCAATTGACCCTTTAGTGATAGTGGCAGCATGTTTGTCAGTATCAACTCCGCTTCCTGCGGCTTCAACTCCAATAAGTCGTACAGAAGTTTCTTTAACGAAAGGATGGAAAAGACCCATTGCATTTGATCCGCCGCCTACACATGCAAGTAAAATATCGGGTAAAGATCCAAATGATTCCATACATTGTTTTTTAGTTTCTTCTCCTATAACTGCATGAAAATCTCTCACAATCTTTGGGAAAGGGTGTGGGCCAGCAACAGATCCTAAAATGTAGTGTGTGGTTTCGACATTAGAAACCCAATCTCTAATGGCTTCACTAGTAGCATCCTTAAGTGTTGCAGTTCCAGAATTTACAACTTTAACTTCAGCTCCTAGAAGTTTCATTCTGAAAACGTTAAGGGATTGCCTTTTTATGTCTTCAGCACCCATATAGATAATACATTTCAAGCCAAATCTTGCACAAACAGTAGCCGTAGCAACTCCATGCTGACCTGCTCCAGTTTCTGCAATTATTCTTTTTTTGCCCATTCTTATAGCTAATAAAGCTTGTCCAAGGGCATTATTAATTTTGTGAGCACCAGTATGATTTAAATCTTCTCTTTTAAGCCATATTCTTGGATTTGCTTGTTTAGTTTTGTAATGTTCAGTAAGTCTTTTGGCTTCATAAAGTGGTGTTTCTCTACCTACATAAGTCTTAAGTAGATGATTTAATTCTTCTACAAAAAATTTATCTTTCCATGCATTAGATGCAGCTGTTTCAAGCTCAAACAGAGCGGGCATTAGCGTCTCAGGAACATATTGACCACCATATTTTCCAAATCTTCCCTCTTTGGAGGGTTGATTTAAATCTTCATTTTTATAGTTTTGATCTTTGCGAGAAAATGTACTTACCACTTTTTTTATAGAATAAGTATTAACTAATAATAGATTATATTGAAAATAATGGGAAAAAAGAATTGGATCGAATTTGATAATCAAGAAAAAAAATCTGAAGAAACAGCTAAGGTAGAGACTTTTGATAAAAGATCAAAAATAAATATTTCAAAACAAAAAAAAGGTAAAAAGGGCAAGACTATAACTTTAATTAGAGGTTTAGGCACTGAGGATGAAATCTTATTAAAAGAATTACTAAAAAAAATTAAAGTTTTTTGTGGGACTGGTGGAACATTAATTGATAGAAATATCCAGTTACAGGGTGATATGGTATCGAAATCAATTGAGTTTCTTCGTAAAGAGGGATTTCATAATATATGAAGCAAGGGTTAGGATAGGTTTTTAATTTTGATGATGCAAAAAATGAAAGAACAAGATCAAAAAAAGTCAACCAATATAAAGTGGCACAATTTAACTATTGATAGAGAAAAGTTAGAGAAAATGAGAGGTCATAAAGGTATGGTTATTTGGTTTACAGGCTTATCTGGTTCTGGTAAAAGTACTTTGGCTAACGCTTTAAATGAAGTTTTACACTTAGATGGTTTTTCGACTTATGTGTTGGATGGAGATAATATTAGACACGGTTTATGTAAAGATCTTGGTTTTTCAGATGAAGATAGAGAAGAAAATATAAGAAGAATTGGAGAAGTTGCGAATCTATTTATGAATGCTGGGATAATAACTATTACAGCATTCGTTTCGCCATTTATTAGCGATAGAAATAAAGTGAGAAAAATTATTGGATCTAAGGATTTTATTGAAGTTTATTGTGCTGCTGATATTACAGTTTGCGAAAATAGGGATACTAAAGGACTTTATAAGAAAGCTCGTTTGGGTGAAATTAAGGAATTTACAGGGATTTCTAGTCCATATGAAGCTCCTCATAATCCAGAAATTGTTGTTGATACAGGTTCGTTAGATTTAAATGATTCCGTTGAAAAAGTGGTTAACTACCTTAAAACAGAAAACTTTCTTAACAAGGCCTAATAGAGAAATATTAGTTCATTTATTTTGAAGATAATTGTCAGCTCCAATAGTTGATAACTTACTATTTTTTGTTCTTACCTGTGTATGAAGATTTTTTCTGAATTCTTTTAAATTTTTATTTATGGATTCATCAAATAAACTGATCATCTCTATTGCCAATAATCCAGCATTCTGACCCCCATTAATTGCAACTGTTGCAACTGGAATTCCAGCGGGCATTTGAACGATTGATAAAAGAGAGTCAATTCCCTTAAGTGTCTTACTCTCTACTGGCACTCCAATTACAGGAATGCAAGTTATGGATGCCAGCATTCCTGGAAGATGAGCAGCACCACCAGCACCGGCAATTATTACTTTTATGTTTTCTGATTCTGCATTCTTTGCATATTCCATCATTTCAATAGGTGTTCGATGGGCAGAAAGTATACAAATTTCAGTGTTTATTCCAAATTCTTTTAAAATGTCAATGGCTGGTTTCAATGTTTTTAGATCTGAATCACTACCCATTACGACAGCAATTTTATAAATATCTTTAGGATTCAATTCTGACAAAATAACAAATCAATTCTTTCCCATAATGGCGTGCAATTAATTTGGCGCCAGTTAGTTAGTATAAAAAGAAGAAATTTTCATAGAATATTATGACGTCAAATAAGATTATCGAAAAAAGTGAAGTTAGGGAGTATTTTAATGGTACTGGCTTTGAAAGATGGAATAAAATTTACAGCAAATCTGATGAAATTAATACAGTTCAGAAAAATATTAGGAAAGGACATCAAAAAACTGTAGATGATGTAGTCTCATACATCAAAAATTATCCTGAACTAACAAAAAAAAGTTATTGTGATGCAGGATGTGGTGTAGGAAGTCTTTCCATACCTTTACTAAGACTTGGTATAAAAGAATTACAGGTGAGCGATATTTCTTCTGAAATGATTAAAGAAACAAAGAAACGCATTAATACATTAGGTTTGAATCAAGGCAAAATCAAATATGAAGTCTGTGATCTGGAAAAATTAAAAGGACTATTTGATGTTGTAGTTTGTTTGGACGTATTTATTCATTATCCTCAACCGATCGCAGAAGAAATGGTCCAACATCTATGCGATTTAAGCAAAGAAAAACTAATCGTTAGCTTTGCTCCTTATACTCCAGTTCTTGCTGTTCTAAAAAATATTGGGAAATTATTTCCTGGGCCAAGTAAAACTACAAGAGCATATACATTGAAAGAAAAGGGTATTATTAATGCTGCTAAAGAAAGAGGATTTAAAGTGGTTAAAAAGAAATTAAATCAAGCTCCTTTTTATTTTTCACAACTAATTGAATTCGAAAAAATTTAATAATTTATTTGACTAAATGATTTTCAAGTGCATAACGAACTAATTCGGTTCGGCTAGATGTACCTGTCTTGATAAAAAGTCTACTTACATATTTCTCAACATTTCTAATAGATGTTTCAAGCTGTCTTGCAATTTCCTTGTTCATCAGGCCCTCTGCGACTAATTGAAGTACACTTGCTTCTCTTGGAGTAAAACTAGGAATATTTATTTTATTTTCTGAATTAGTTGGATTTTGGTCTGTGAGCATAGATTTTATTTCAGTAATTTGTTTAGCCATTTTGCTTACATCAATATCTGCGAATCGTGCCGCTTCTTTTAGTAAACGTTCTTGTCTCTTGATTACATTTTTAACTCTTGCAGCTAATTCATCGGGATCGAAAGGTTTGGAAATATAATCATCAACTCCTGCAAGATAGCCTTCTGTTCTGTCTAGGGTCATTCCTTTTGCAGTCAGAAAAATCACTGGAGTTCCTCCTAATTTTTCATCCTCTCTAATTTTTTCTAATAAAGCATAACCGTTAGCTCGGGGCATCATAATGTCGCTAATTATCAAATCGGGAAAAACTGTTTGAGCCTTTTCCCATCCATCCTCTCCATCAACTGCAATAAATATTTCAAAGCCTTCATCTTCTAGAAATGTTTTAACAGCTGTTCTTAAACCAGGCTCATCATCAACTAATAAAATTCTTGATTTTCTTACCGTTTCATTATTTATTTGATTAAGTTCATTCATTTTTTGAATTCTTTAATTTGATTTTCTAGTTATAAATAGAATTTTATATACTAAACATAATGCTATCAACTCCCATACTACTAGACTATCAATCTTCGACTCCTTGCTCTAAAGATGTTGTTGATTCTATGAAACCTTTTTGGAGTGAGATATTTTCTAACCCTGCAAGCAAATCTAATTTGGCGGGGATTAACGCAAGTGCTATATTGGAAGCCTCAAGAGAAACAATAGAACAAAATTTATTTCTTAAGAATAAAAAAGTTATTTTTACAAGTGGGGCAACTGAATCTAATAACTTAGCCCTATTAGGTTTTGCTAGAAATTACTATAAAAAAACAGGAAATTATGGACATATTATTACCTTAAAAACAGAGCATAAAGCTGTTTTAGAGCCCCTAAACCAACTAAAAAAAGAGGGATTTATGGTTACAGAAATTAATCCTGAGAAAGATGGCTTAATTTCAGAAGAACAATTCAAAAAAAATATAAGAGAAGATACATTTCTGGTTAGTGTCATGTTGGCAAATAACGAAATAGGAGTTATTCAGCCTATAGAGAGTATTTCAAAGATATGTAAATCGAGAGGAATAACTTTTCACTCTGATTTCGCACAATGTTTAGGTTATGTCGAGTTAGACAATCTTTTATCAGATGTAAATATGATAACGATGAGTTCTCACAAAATATATGGTCCTAAAGGTATAGGACTTCTTTTGATAGATGAAGAAATTAATCTTGAGCCTTTAATTGTTGGAGGAGGTCAGGAATATGGTCTCAGGTCTGGTACATTACCTCTTCCTTTAGTAGTTGGCTTTGCTAAAGCAATAGAGATAGCAGTTTTTAATCAAAAAAATAATGCTGAGAAATTACTTTTGTACAGAAATACCCTTTTAGAGGGTTTGTTAGAAAATAATTCTGGTTTATTAATTAATGGCTCAATAGAAAAAAGATTACCTCACAATTTAAATTTGACTATATTGGATTTAAACGGAGCGAAGTTTCATAAACTTTTAAAATCAAAAATAATTTGTTCTAGTGGATCTGCATGCAGTAATGGTGAACCATCTCATGTTTTACTAGCTTTAGGTAGATCTTTTAAAGAAGCAGAATCTTCAATAAGGTTAAGTATTGGATTAAGCACTAATTCAAAAGATATAAAACAAGCAATTCAAATTCTTACACATACAATCAAATCATTACGTTAGAAATTATTGGCTCTTTAATTTAATTGAGCAATTCTTAATTTTGCACTTCTAGCTCTTTTATTTAGTTCGACTTCTTCTTCGGTAGGAGTTATTGGCTTTTTTGTCAGGTTTTTTAGTCTTTGATCATTTTTAAAAGAATTTTTAACTAGCCTATCCTCCAGGGAATGAAAACTAATAATAGAAATAATTCCGCCCGGCAAAAGCCATTCAGGGACAACTTGCAAAAAATTTTCTAATACGTCAATTTCTTTATTAACGGCAATTCTTAGTGCTTGAAATGTTCTTGTTGCTGGGTGTATTTTTTTATATCTTTGTTTTGGTGGGAAGCAGCCGGCAATAGAATAAGCTAACTCTTTTGTCCCAGAATATTTCCCATTTTCCTTCAAATGCATTTTTATTTTCCTAGCAATCTTTCTTGATAATCTCTCATCTCCATATTTATAAATTAGGTTTGCTAAATCTTGTTCATTTAAAACCGCAATTAATTTCTCTGCATCAACCTCAAGAGAAGGATTCATGCGCATATCAAGAGGCCCATCTTTTTGGAAACTAAATCCTCTTTTAGGATCATCAATTTGGTTACTATTTACTCCAAGATCTGCAATCACAAAAGAAACTTTTTTTTTCGGTACAAAATCCGCAAAATTTGAAGCCCTTATATCAATTCTATCTTTAAATTCATCAAGTTTTTTTAATGCTGCTTTTCTCGCGAATGGATCTTGATCAAGTCCAATTATATTTAAATCCGAATATTTTCTCAATAAATGATAAGAGTGTCCGCCTCCGCCTAAAGTTGCGTCTATTACTTTAAGTTGGTTATTATGTAAAAATGGGTAATGCTCTAATGAAGCCATAATCTCATCTGTCATGACTGATTTATGATTGAAAAAAGATGAATCAGATAGGTCAGTTTGCATAACTTTCGACTAAGATTTATTTAGAAGTTAAATTTCGAATGGCTCAGCTAGAGACTAGAACAGAACCAATGGTGGTCAATTTTGGCCCTCACCACCCCTCAATGCATGGGGTTTTAAGGTTAGTTGTAACTCTTGATGGTGAGAATGTCATTGATTGTGAGCCAGTAATTGGATATTTACATAGGGGAATGGAAAAGATAGCTGAAAATAGGACAAATGTAATGTATGTCCCTTATGTAAGCAGAATGGATTATGCAGCAGGAATGTTTTATGAAGCTATTGTAGTAAATGCTCCTGAAAGATTAGCTAATATTCCAGTTCCTAAAAGAGCTAGTTACATCAGAGTTTTAATGCTGGAACTTAATCGTATTGCTAATCATCTTTTATGGCTTGGTCCATTTTTAGCAGACGTAGGAGCTCAAACTCCATTTTTCTATATTTTTAGAGAAAGAGAAATGATTTATGATCTCTGGGAAGCTGCTACTGGACAGAGGCTGATAAATAATAATTTCTTTAGGATAGGTGGTGTCGCATGTGATCTTCCATACGGATGGTTAGAAAAATGTATAGACTTTTGTGATTGGTTTGGTCCTAAGATTGATGAATACGAAAAATTAATCACAAATAATCCAATTTTTAGAAAAAGAATTGAAGGTTTGGGAACAATACAAAGAGACCAGGCAATTAATTGGTCTTTGTCTGGGCCAATGCTCAGAGCTTCGGGAGTTTCTTGGGATTTAAGGAAAGTCGATAGTTATGAATGTTATGACGATTTTGATTGGCAGATTGCTTCAGAAAAAGAGGGAGATTGTTATGCGAGATATCGAGTGAGAGTAGAAGAGATGAGACAATCACTAAGCATCATTCGCCAAGCCTGCAAAATGATTCCAGGAGGTCCAACAGAAAATTTGGAAGCTCAAAGAATGGCGACTGAAGATAAGAAAAGTGAAATATTTGGTATGGACTATCAATATGTAGCTAAGAAGGTTGCTCCAACTTTTAAAATTCCTAACGGAGAATTGTATACAAGATTAGAGTCCGGTAAAGGAGAAATAGGTGTATTTATTCAAGGAAATAATGAAGTTACCCCATGGAGATTTAAAATCAGAGCGGCTGATTTAAATAATCTACAAATATTGCCTCATATTCTTAAAGGTGCCAAAATCGCTGATATTATGGCAATCCTTGGCTCAATAGATGTCATTATGGGATCTGTTGATAGATAAGTTCTTTAAAATGAAACCCGCTGATTGGTTAATATTGCAGAAGAAGGTAAGATTCGGTGATTGTGATTCTGCAGGTGTAATTCATTTTCATAACTTATTAAAATGGTCGCACGAAGCTTGGGAAGAGAGTATCGAAATTTATGGGATTCCATATCAAGATATTTTTCCAGATTTTTCTATACGTAAAAGTCAAATTATTTTTCCCATAGTAAACTGCGAAGCAAACTTTTTTGCGCCTATAAAAATTGGAGATTTCTTAAAAGTAAAAATTGCCCCTCATAAAATTAATACACATCTGTTCCAAGTAAATACCTTTTTTATAAAAAATGGAAATAAAGTAGCAGAAGGAAAAATAATACATTGTTCTTTAGATGTTGATTCAAGAAATAAAATAGAACTTCCCGATCAGTTAGAAAGATGGATAGAGGCTTCAAATGTAAGTAAAAATTTAAAAGAATGCTAATTATTATTTTTTAAATTTATAGTTTATTTTTTCTTTACTGGTATTTTTGTTTTTAACAATCCACTTTTCAGGTTTTTCATGTTTAGGCCAACTTTGAGAAAATTTTTTTAATAAATTTAATGAATTTTCAATATTTTTATGATTTGTATATTCTTTATATTCAATAATTATTTTAATTTTATTTCCCCATAATTTGTCTGATACTTTTGAAATATTGAATTTATTAATTGGGATATTTTCTTTCTTAATGAAATCATTTAATCGAGATTCAATTACTTTTGGAAAAACGATTTCTCCTCCTGAATTAAAAGCTTTATCACTTCTTCCAAGAAAGTTTAAATATAAAGAATTATTGATCTGATTAATTTCACCTAAATCACCGGTTTGCCACCACCCATTTTTATTTTTGAAATTTTCAGTTTTTGAAGAGTCTATTATTTCGATTCCAATTCTGGCTGATTTTATCTCGATTAATCCTTGTGCGTTAATTCTGATTTTTGTATCAGGTAGTATTTCTCCAACATTTTTAAAACCCATTAAGAATTCTTTTGGTTTTAAACTCGTAACCATTGCTGCTGTTTCAGTTGAGCCGTAACAAGGTGCTAATTTTATCTTTTCTTCTATACATTGTTCTGCAGTTTCCCTTGAAATTGAAGCTCCACCTACCCAAATTAGATCAAAAATTTTTAGCCAACTAATACCATCTTTTTTAGCTAAAAGTCTTTGTAATTGGGTAGGTACTAATGATGTAATCAAGTGTTGTTTGTTTTTTTTAGATTTAATTGTAAAAAGTAAAAGTTCTCTAGTTTTTTTTATTAAATTCGGAGAAATATTAATACAATCACATCCCCAAGTTTGACTTCTAAAAATTGGCATTAATCCACTTATATGGTTCAGGGGTAAAGTATTTAAAATTAGGCATTTTTGCAATTCAAATCCTTGCTCTATTAGCCATTTTCCTGATGTAATAGCAGATAATTGAAGGTTATCTAAATGGTGAAAACATTGTCTTGGTTTTCCAGAACTCCCACTACTGTTTAAGATAATTGCTGGCCCATTTTCAGTAATTGAATCTAATACATCTCCATCTTCATAAAATTTGTTTTTTACATAAATAATTTTATTCTCTCTAATTTTTTCAATAATTTTCTCTACATATTTAGTTTCATTATTTTCAACTTCAATAGTATGAATTTTATTTTTCATAGTTGATCCCATATCTTTTTTGCTTCATTTAAAAATAGAAACGAATTAGGTAATTTATTCATTGCTAAACCAGGAACTTTTGGAGTTGGTCCTTGTAATTGTAGAGAAGATAAATGATAAAGCCATCTCTTCCCTATTCCAGTTTCAAATGAGGAACTGATAGATATTAAAGCTTTTTTATTTTCTAATTCTCTTAAAAGCTTAACTGGATTATTTTCTTGAGAAGGCCTTCGAATTTGCCAACCCTTCCACTCATCAACCAAAGTTGGAAATTTTAAAAGTGATTCGTCTAAGGCTATTGGGATTTTTTTGTTGAGTTCTGTCAGTCCTTCAATATCATCAACACATAGAGGTTGTTCTAACCAATCTATATTTTTGTTATCTTTCAAAATATCAGCCCATCTATTAGCTATCTTTCTCCCCCAAGAACCATTAGCATCTATTCTTAAGTTAACATTATTGCCTATTTGGCTTAAAATTTCTTCTAAATTTGCTTCTTCCTCATGGTTATTTTTTAATGCTACTTTCCATTTTATGGTTACTGATTTTCCAATATTAGATTGTCTTTTTTTAATTTCGTTTAGCTCTGAAATTACATTTTTAGAATTTAAAAGTATGGCAGTTTTATCAATTTCATCAAAGTAATAGTTTTCTTTAAAAATTATTTTTCCATTTATCTCAGCTAATGCAGAATTTATTGCAGATTGAATGCATGGGTGAAAAATATTTATTTGCTCAGATAAATTAACTAACTCTAAATTCTCAGGGATCATATTTAGTTGTTTTGCACATTTTTTTAAGTCTTCTTCTAGAAGTGGTGAAACTTCTCCAAATCCAATTTTTTTATCATTACTTGATAATTTAATTATCCAACCCAGTTTTGTAAGGTAAGTGGTTTTAGAATTTTCTACTTTTTTGGATAACTTAAAGCTATAAGATTTTTTTTTAAATATTAATTTCATTTATTAAGCAAGTAATTAAATATTAATCCTGTGATTAAGCCAACTCCATTAAGAGTTTGAAATTTTATTGCGACGAATTTGGAATTTTTTATTACAGAAGGTTTTTTATATGAAGATTTTAATAAATTTATAAGTCTTATTGCTTGAGGAAAACTAATCAAATAAAGGATACAAAACACTGGAATAAATCCAGTAAATATAGTGAAAAGTTGAAAAATATATATTGTAAAAATTATCCAAGGCACAAATTGAGAACCTTTTTTTCCTCCTAGGCGAACTAAAGGTGAATTTTTCCCATGCTTTTTATCTTCAGAAATTTGATGAAAATGAGAACAAAATAATACAAGGGTTGTTGCCAAGGAAGGTCCTGAACCAAGTAATAAAGAAACTTTCCAGGGAATATCTTCGAAGAAAATATTTGACGGATTTAACGCAATTAATACTGCAGAGTAAGCAAAAGGTCCAAATGCAAGCCAGCATAATGGTTCTCCTAAACCTTGATAACCAAATCTAAAAGGAGGTCCTTGATATAAATATCCTAAGAAGCAGCAAGATGCCACCAAAATCAAAATGTTTATACTTGTTGATACTGAAATGATTAAAATTATTAATAAACCAATAACTAAAGATGTATATGCAATAAATGAAATTATTTTTTTATTTTTTACAAGATTTACAATTGAATGGAATTTAAATTCATCGATGCCTGTTTCTGCGTCGAATAAATCATTAGTTAGGTTTTCCCAAAGTAATATAAAAATTGCAGCTAACGTAAATGCAATCAAATTATAAATTTTTACTTTTTCATATTGATTAAGTATATAAGCCCCTGTTATTAAAACCGGAAGTATGGCAACAGAATAAAGAGGCCATTTTATTGCTTGTTTCCATAATTTTTTTTTATCATCGTCCATTTTTATTTAACACACAAAATTAGAACATTATTAAATGTAGTTTATAAATTGAGTTACATTTTTTACTTTATTGCATGATTTTTAGTTATTTTCAATAAGTAATGAAAAATGATTTAAACTTAACAGATTTTTTAAAAGATGTATTTTCCTCTTTCGATAAGAAAGTGGAAAATTCTGGATTAGTAAGTATTTGTGTTGAGATTCCTTGTATTGATTTATTACAAGTATATGAATTGTTTATAAATAAATATCCGTTTTCTTCATTCTGGGAGGAATCTGATGGTATTTCATATCTTGCTTTCGAGAAATGTAAATATGTTACTTTGGATGGTCCAAAAAGATTTGAGGTGGCAAAAGAGTTTAATTCTGAGAATTTTAAAAATTTAATTAACTTAACTAATGAATCACATAATTCTGCACTTTCAAAAATAATTTATTTATTTTCTTTTTCTGAAAACTTGAATAATAAGAATTTATCTTCTGATATCCCTAGTTTAGAAGCTATCTTACCAAAAATATTAATTATTAAAAGTGATAAGAATTGCTGGTTAAGAATCAATGGTCATGTTGAAGGTAAATCATCACTAAGAACATTAATTGAAGAAATATGGACAATTAGAAATCAAGTTATTAATTCTGGCTCAGAATTAATAAAATCATCTAGCTTAAAAACTAGTTTTGATTTCCCTATTATTGATGATTTCTTGCACTCCTTAGAAACTTCTAATACAAATTTGAAAAAAGTAGTTAATAGAGGAATTAAATTAGTAGAAAAAGGTATTCTCGAAAAGATAGTTTTAGCTAATAGGATTAAAATAAAATTTAAAAATAAATTAGATTTAGTAGAAATTTTAAAAAGATTAAAAAAGAATCATCCAAATACATGCAGATACGTTTGGAAAAGGAATAGTAAGGATATTTTGTTTGGAGCATCTCCAGAAAAATTATTTTCTTTCACTAAACCTAATTTAACTTTGGAGGCTCTTGCTGGAACTATCTCTACTAATTCAAATTTCAAGAAACTCCTAAAAAGTACTAAAGACTTAAAGGAACATAATTACGTAACACAGTATTTGATTAAATGTTTAGATGTTTCAAAAATAAAAAACTTTAAAAAAAGTGATATTAAGGTAAATTCATTTGGAGATATTTCTCATTTGCAAACACTCATTTTCTCTAAAGTTGAAAATATATGTCCTTTTGAATTGCTTAAAAACTTACATCCATCTCCGGCAGTTTGTGGATACCCAAAAAATGCAGCATTGGATTGGATAAACACTCTTGAGTCTTTTCCTAGAGGAAATTATGCTTCTCCAATGGGTTGGGTTGATGCATCAGGAAATGCATCATTTCTTTTAGCAATAAGAGGCGCAAGATATATTGAAGAAAATATTGAATTTACTGCCGGTTCAGGTATAGTTTCAGGCTCAGTTTTAGAGAAAGAAATAGATGAGATTAAATTAAAATTTGAATCTATAGTAAAACAAATATTTTTCGCTAAAAATCCTAGATAATTTCCAATAATTTTTCAATAACTTCCGCTGAAACATTCTTATTGGATAAATTTTCTATTTCTCTTAAACCTGTTGGACTGGTTACATTAATCTCGCTAAGCATTCCATTTATTACATCAATACCTACAAAAAATAAACCTTCATCTTTGAAGTGTTGAGATAATTCTGAGCAGATACTTTTTTCTTTTTCTGTTAATAATGTTGGTTCAGCCTTCCCTCCCATGGCTAAATTACTCCTAAAATCGCCTCCTTGAGGAATCCTATTTATAGATCCAATTGCTTCACCGTTTACGATAATTATTCTTTTATCACCCTCTATGACTTCAGGTATAAATTTTTGCATCATTACCGGTAATTCTTCTTGAGAAGTGATTAATTCAATGATTGATTTAATTCCTGGAGAATTTTTATTTATCCTTATAACGCCTTGACCACCTTTTCCTCCAAGAGGTTTTATGACTACTTCATTATTTATATTTGCAAAATTAATAAGATCTTTTACCTTACTCGCAACTATTGTAGGTGCCATTAAGTTGCTGTATCTCAAAGCACCTAACTTTTCATTCCATGCTCTTAATGATGAAGGTTTGTTAATTACCTTTACTCCTTTTCTTTCGGCAACTTCTAAAAGATGGGTTGCATACAAATAAGCCTCATTTACAGGAGGATCTTTTCTCATCCAAATGCAATCAAATTCAGCGAGAGGGATGCAATCATTCTCTTTGAAAGAAATCCATGGATTGACTTCAACTTTTACGGAAGATGCCCATACTTCATCACCTCTAGCTTCAAGGTCTTGAGGAGTACAACTCCAGATTTCAATATTTTTTTTGGAGGATGCTTGCATTAAAGCAGCAGATGAATCTTTTAAGGGATTTATATTTTTTATTGGATCTATTACGAATAGAAATTTCATAAGATCTAGTTTAATAATGTGTCTAATTTGTTTTCATTTTCTAATGCGTAGAGATCGTCGCAGCCTCCGATTCCCTCATTATCTATAAATATTTGTGGTAATGTTCTTCTGCCAGCAGCTCTTTCAGTCATCAATGCTCTGGCATCTTCATTGCCATCAATCTTATATTCTGTAAAATTTATATTTTTTTTCTTGAGTAGAGATTTTGCTCGAATACAGAATGGGCAATATTGCCAAGTATAAATTTCAACTTTGGACATTTTTTTAAAATAATACTTAGTTTATACTATTAAACAAAAGTGCCTGTTAGATTATAAATAACGATTAAATTCTATTTTGATAGATATTTCAGATTTCAAAAAAGATCTTTCGGAACTAACAGAGCGCCTGGGTAATGCTCAGGATTGTCTTTGACGTTCCAAGATTAAATGCGAAAAGGAGAGAGTTAGAGCAAATTTCTGCTCAGCCTGAATTTTGGGAGAATCAAGAAGAAGCGAAAAAACAAATGTTAATCCTTGATGATGTTAAGGCACAACTCGAATTGTTGGATAAATGGAAAACTTTTATTTCTGATGCTAATGCCTCTCTTGAGCTTTATTCTTTAGAACCAGAAGAGGAAATGATTTTGGAATCCAAGCAGGGCCTAAAGAAATTAAGAGAGAATTTAGATAAATGGGAATTTGAAAGATTGTTATGTGGTGAATACGATAAGGAAGGAGCAGTAGTTTCTATTAACGCAGGTGCTGGTGGAACAGATGCCCAGGATTGGGTAGAGATCTTATTGAGAATGTATTCAAGATGGGCCGATAATAATAAAATGAGTTTAATCATCAATGAATTATCTCAAGGAGAAGAAGCAGGTATTAAAAGTGTAACTTTTGAAATTGATGGAAAATATGCATACGGATATTTACAACATGAAAAAGGTACTCATAGATTAGTAAGAATTTCTCCTTTCAATGCTAATGGTAAAAGACAAACCAGCTTTGCTGGGGTAGAGGTCATGCCAAAATTAGATGACAATATTTCACTTGATATTCCTGAAAAAGATTTAGAAATTACAACAAGTAGATCCGGTGGGGCTGGAGGACAAAATGTTAATAAAGTAGAAACAGCGGTGAGAATTGTTCATTTGCCTTCAGGGATTTCAGTAAGATGTACTCAAGAAAGATCTCAATTACAAAATAAAGAAAAAGCTATGTTACTTCTTAAGTCTAAACTACTAGTGATTGCTAAAGAACAACGAGCTGCAGAAGTTGCTGATATTAAAGGTGATATTGTGGAAGCTGCATGGGGCAATCAAATAAGAAATTATGTTTTCCATCCCTATCAAATGGTAAAAGATCTCAGGACTATGCAGGAGACTAACGACTTAGATAGTGTTTTAGATGGTGGACTTGAACCATTTATTCATGAATTATTACGCATGAATATTTCTTCTAACGAATCTATTGAATAACTAATGAAAAATAAAAACGAAAATATAGAAAAAAAAGTTGCTCCTCCAAGCTTTATAAAGCTTGCTATGCGAAATATGGTAAAGAAGGGTTCAAAAAGTATTTCTCATTTTTCAATAACCTTTCTAGTTTTAATTGGGATATTAATACTTGTAGCCACAATAGGTAAGCCCAATATTCCTGTATAAGAATGTATGACAGAAAAAATTATTTCTGAAATAAATTTAGATTTGGTTTTTAAATGTAATGAATTTTCTCAATTTTCAAATAAGTTAAAAGATTCTAAAAATAAGCTTATTTTTGAATCTATTTTTTGGGAGAAAGTTTTTTTATCTTGGATAAAAATAATATTAAAAAAAGACGATTATAAATTGCCAAATTTCATTTTTGAAAAAAAATCTTTTTCATTAGGCTTACAGATAATATCTAATCAAGAAATTGCTTTTATGAACCAGAAGTGGATGCAAAAAAATGGACCAACTGATGTTCTATCTTTTCCAATCATTTCTGATGAACCTCTAAATAATTTAGGTCATATAGAGTTGGGAGATATATTTATATCATTAGAGATGGCAATTGAGCAATCTTATGAATATAAACATTCAATCTATAGAGAGATGCTCTGGTTAGCTAGTCATGGATTTTTACATCTTTTGGGATGGGAACATAATAATGATCTTGATTTAGAAAATATGTTAAATTTTCAGGAATATTTAATTAAACGATTAGATTAAAAATATATGGAAAAAAAAATAAACTCTTTAAAAAATAGAATAGAATCATACAAAACTTCTAGTGATGTATTAAAAAGTTTTAAGTATGCTTTTAGTGGAATTAATTACGTATTAAAAACTTCAAGAAATTTTAAAATTCAATCAATTTTTGCAGTTACAAGTTTAATGATTGGTTTTTTATTGCAAATTAGTCTAAGTAATTATGTAATTTTGATTGCCACAATTATGTCTGTTTTAATATTAGAAATATTAAACACATCTATTGAATCAATAGTTGATTTGGTAGTTAAAAAAGAATTTAGTAGTTTGGCTAAAATTTCAAAAGATACTTCTGCAGGAGCAGTTTTATTAGCTTCCATTAATTCTGTTATTATTGCTGTATATATCTTTGTTCCTAAACTAAAGTTGTTATTTGAATCCATATAAATATGTTTCTTGTTATTGATAATTACGATAGTTTTACATATAACCTTGTTCAATATTTAGGAGAACTTTCTTTTGAGCATGAAATAACTAAAGAATTAATAGTTAAAAGAAATGATGAAATTACTTTAGAAGAAATTATCAAACTAAATCCTAGTGGCATCCTATTATCTCCAGGTCCTGGTAATCCAGATCAATCTGGAATTTGTCTGCCAATACTAAAAAAATTATCTAAAAATATTCCTACATTAGGAGTTTGTTTAGGTCATCAAGCTTTGGCCCAAGCTTTTGGAGGTAAGGTTGTTGTTGGGAAAGAACTTATGCATGGTAAGACATCCAAAATATTTCATAATCAAAAAGGTTTGTTTAAAGATATCGAAACTCCATTTGTGGCGACTAGATACCATAGTCTTATAGTTGATTCAAGTTCATTACCATCTTGTTTCGATATAACTGCGACTTTAGAAGACTCAACTATTATGGCTATTTCTCACAAAGAATATAAACATTTACATGGAGTACAGTTTCATCCTGAAAGTGTATTGACACAATTTGGTCATAAATTAATTAGTAATTTTCTAAAAATGGCTGAACAAAAGTAAAATACAAAAAAATTAATATTATGATTTCTCAAATTAAAAACATTTTCTTTTTTATATTATTTAGCTCTTTTTTACCTACCCCTTTATTGGCAAGGGATTTAGTAATAAAAAGTCTTGGACATAGTAGTTTTTTAATTAATAGTATAGAAAAATCGATTCTTATAAATCCCTTTAAAGCAATAGGTTGTGCAAGCAATTTAAAGGAGCCAAAAGAAGTTAACGCAGATTTTATTTTGGCTAGCTCTAGGCTTCCAGATGAAGGATATAACCCTAATGATCAATTAATGTTTGTTGAGCCAGGAATCTATCAATTTGAGGATATTTTATTAAATGGAATTTCCGTCCCACATGACAGAGTTGATGGAAGAAGATTTGGGATGGCAACTGTTTGGAGTTGGGAGCAGAATGATCTTAAAATTGTTCATATGGGAGGCGCTGCTGGAGATATTGATATTAATAGTCAAATTATTTTGTCTCGCCCAGATATCTTATTTATTTCAATTGGAGGAGGAATCAAATCTTATGATGGGCAAGAGGCTTCAAGAATCGTTAAGCTTCTAAAACCGAATGTAGTTATTCCTGTTCACTTTGCTCTTGGCAAAAAAATTAATAAAGAATGTGATTTCTCAAATGCTGATTTATTTATCGAAAATATGAAAGATTTCAAAGTAAAATATGTTGGAAAAAATTTTCAAATAAAACCTAAAAGAATCGATCAAAATATAATTTATATTTTTGGTAATTAATTTATTAAATCTAAGACCTTGTAATTTTCCCAGAAAAAAATCATTTGTTCTTTAGTTCCAATACTAACCCTTATTGAATTACCAATATCTTTTTTGTTTTTCATACTTCTGATAAGAATACCTTTTTCTCTCATCTGCTCTATTAAAATTTTAGGATCTTTTTTTGGCCAAATTAAGAAATAATTACCACCACTAAAGTGAGTTCTGATTTTTGTTGATTTAAATTTATTTAAAATCCATTCCCTTGCTTTTTTTACTTCTAAAACATAATTATCAATATATGATTTATCTCTAAGTGCTGCTAATGCTGCCGTAATAGCAAAGCTATTTACATCATATGGTCCTGTAACTTTATTAATGTACTGAATTAAATTTTTATTGCCAAAAGTAAAACCTATTCTTAAACCAGCTAAACCTGCCGTTTTTGAAAGAGATTGGATTATTAGTATATTGTTATTCTTTTCAAAATCTATCGATTCAAGAAGAGTATCTCCATTAAATTTTTCATATAGTTCATCAACAATTATCAAAGAATCTTTTTTGATATTAGCTAAGTTAATTATCTCTTGAGCACTTAAAACTGTTCCTGTTGGATTGTTTGGATTACAAATAAATATTAATTTTGGAATATAATTTATAATTTTTTCACTAAATTCTTCGATTGGGAATAGAAAATTTTCTCCAATGTAAGAACAAGTTATTTTCTTCATTCCTCGCATTTCTGAACAAGGAGAATAGTAACCAAAAGTTGGATTCGTGGTTAGAAATATTTGATCATTTTCTCCAAAGCAATTGAAAATTGCATTTATTGCAGCGTCTGCTCCATTGAAAATTCCTATTTCATCATTATTAAATTTTCTTGAATCAAGATATTGATCACATAAAAAATTTTTTAATAAATTATATTCTGGATAAATTGAAATCTCATCTAATTTTATTGCTTGTAATGCCTCGAAAACTTTAGGACTTGGACCTAAAGTATTTTCATTAAAGTCTAAGCGGAGTAAATTTCTTCTATTTTCTAAAGGTGCAGAGTAAGACTGCATATTGATTATTTCTTCTCTTGGTTTTGGGAAAAGATTATTTAATGGATCAAAATCATTCATTACATTCTTTCTAAAGTTTCAATTCCTAGAAGCTCTAAGCTTAATTTTAGTGTTTTTGCAGTTAGGTCACATAAATTAAGTCTAGAAATTTTTATATATTTTTCTTCTTTTAGTATTGGAACTTGATCATAGAATCTATTAAAAGTCTGACATAGCTCAAACAGATAATTGCATATTCTATTTGGCATTAAGTCTTTTTCAATAGATATTATGACTTCATCGAACTTAAGTAATTTTCTGATAAGTTTCCACTCAGATTTATGTTCATAATTTATAAATTGAAAATCTTTAGAGTCATAAACAAAATCATTTTTTCTTTTAATTCCTGAAATTCTTACAAGTGTATATAACAAATAAGGAGCCGTATTACCATTCAGGGAAAGCATTTTATCAAAACTAAATTGATAATTAGTAATCCTATTTTGGCTTAAATCTGCATATTTAACAGCTCCTAATCCAATTATTCTTGAAGTATTTGCAATAAAATCTTCAGTCTCATAACGATTTTCATCTTCTAATCTTTTCAATAAATCTTCTTTTGCTCTTCTAACTGCTTCTTTTAATAAATCTTTTAAACGTATTGTTTCACCTTCCCTTGTCTTTAGTTTTTTGCCATCAATTCCTTGAACTAAACCAAAAGGAACATGGTCTATTTGACACTTGTCGGGGATCCATTTTGCTTTTTTTGCAACTTGAAAAACTCCAGCAAAATGATTTGCTTGTCCATGATCAGTTACATAAATAATTCTCGAAGCATCATCGCCATTAGGAGCTTTATTGAATCTATATCTTATAGCAGCAAGATCTGTGGTGGCATAATTAAAACCACCATCTTTTTTTTGAATAATTAGCGGTAAAGGTTTTCCTTCTTTATTAGTCATCCCATCTAAAAATACACATTTTGCTCCTTGATCTTCTACTAATAATTTTTTTAAATTCAAATCCTCAATAACTGATTTTAAGAAGGGATTATAAAAAGATTCTCCTCTTTCTTTTATTTTTATTTTTAAATTTTTATAGATTTCATCAAATTCCTTTCTCGATTGATCACATAATAATTTCCAAGCTTTAATCGATTTACTATCTCCACTTTGTAACTTAACTACTTCCTCTCTAGATCTTTTTTGGAATTCAGATTCATTATCAAATCTTTTTTTTGATGCTTTATAAAACTCAACTAAATCACTTATCTTGATCTTTCCTATTTCTTCTAAATCATTTGAATATAAATCTTTGAGCTGAGTAATAAGCATTCCAAATTGTGTTCCCCAATCACCAACATGATTTAGTCTTAATACTTCATAACCTCTTAACTCAAAAATTCTGGATATTGAGTCCCCTATTATTGTTGATCTTAAATGCCCTACATGCATTTCTTTAGCAATGTTAGGACTGGAAAAATCTACAATAACTTTATTTAATAAGCCATTATCTAAATCTTTTTCAATTTGAGGGACTCCCGCCCTTTGGCATTGAATATTTGATTTAATTTCATTTATGAGAACTTCATCTTTTAATTTTATATTTATAAATCCAGGTCCAGCTATTTCTAGACTCTTGCATAATTTTGATATGCTTTTATTTTTATTTAGAAGGTTAATAAAATCATTAGAAATATCTCTTGGATTCTTTTTATATATTTTAGATAAACTTAAACAAACATTACATTGATAATCACCAAATTCGTCTTTTGATGATTGTGTAATTAAATTTTTTCTGAGATTTTCGTACTCTCTTTCTTTATCATTTTTTTTAAGACTATCTAAAAGAGATTGTTCAAAGTTTTTTGTTAATTCTTTAAAAATGATTAGCATTATTTATTTAATTATTTATCTATATGATTAATTAATATAACGCATACTTAAATCAATCCAATCACTTTTGGTAATTGAAGAACTTGTTGAAATCAAATCAATACCTTTTATTAGATATTTACTAATTTCTTTAGGGTTTATTCCAGAAACTTCTATTATTAAATTTTTATTGACTTCTCTTTTTAAGCTATTAATTGATAAATCTCTTAATTCTTGAATGTTTTTTTTGATTGTTTCAGGGCTAAGTTCATCTAATAAGATACTATCTGCGCCTGCTAATACTGCTTCTTTTGCCTGTTCGATATTCTCAGCTTCAATTACTATATGAGTTGTAAAGGGCGAATTTAGGCGAATTTTTTTTACTGCATTCTTAAGATTATCTGTCCATGCAATATGATTTTCTTTTATCATAGCTGCATCGTATAATCCCATTCTATGATTCACTCCACCTCCACATTTGAATGCATATTTTTCAAATATTCTTAAGCCAGGAGTCGTTTTTCTAGTATCTGCTAATTTTATATTTGTGCCTTCTAACTTATTTACAAGATTATTTGTATATGTTGATATTCCAGATAAATGCATTGCTATATTTAAGCTGATTCTTTCACTAGCGAGTAAACTTTTTGAAGGTCCATATATTTCCAAGAGTTTTTGATCTTTAATAAATTTATCTCCATCAGAGATATTGAATTTTGAACTGATTTTTAAATCAATTTTTTTAAAAATTTCTTTTATAATCTCAACCCCACAAAATATACCTTCCTCTTTTGCAATCCAATATGCATTACCATTCTCTTCTGTAATAGAGCAACTTGTTAGATCTCCTCTACCTATATCTTCATCGATCCAATTATCAATGATCTTACTTATTATCGGGGTATTTAAATCCACTAATCTAAAAATAATTAATTAATAAAAATTCAACTGAAGTTAGAGAATTAACTATAAATCACTATGTAATTTAACTCAAATTTATTTACCAATACAAAACTTAGAAAATATATTATCTAGAAGTTCCTCTGTTAATTCTTGACCAGTTATTTTAGATAAGTTTTGAATCCCATCTCTAAGTTCTATTGATAACAAATCAAATGGCAATCTATTTTTAGCTATTGTATCAGTATCATTTAAATTGGATAGGCAAGCAGACAAATTCGTTAGATGTCTTTCGTTTAAAAATATATGGATATTTTCTAATTGTATTAATCCGCATTTTTTTATGATTGTGTCAATTAATAATTTTTCACCCTCATTATTCTTAATGCTCATAAGAATTGTGTTTTTTAAATCATTTGAATTAATATTTTTAGAGTCAATTAGATCTTTTTTATTGCCCACAATAGTAATTAATTTTCCTTTGGGGATTTCTTTTATTATTTTTTTGTCTTCTTCATTAAATCCTTCTTCAAGACTATAAATATAAATTATAAAATCTGACTCTTTAATTTTCCTAAAACTTTTTTTAATTCCAATACTTTCAATTTGTTCATGAGTTTCTCTTATCCCAGCAGTATCAATTATTTTCATTGGAATCTCATTAATAGTTAAATTCACTTCAATAACATCTCTTGTTGTTCCAGGAATATTAGTTACGATTGCTTTCTCTTTTTTTGCAAGCAAATTTAGTAAAGAACTTTTACCAGCATTCGTTTTGCCTATAAGCGCAATGGATATTCCATTGTGAATATATGAATTTCTTTTTGAATTTTCTATTAGTAACTCTATTTTTTCTTTTACTTTTTTAATGTTTTTTAGATATTTGGTGTAATCAAAATCTGTGAAGTCTTCTTCAAAATCAACTCTCGCTTCTATCTCGCAAAGTTCATTGATAAGGTCATTTTTAATATCATCAATTTTTTTCCTTATTTCTCCTTGAACCCCGCTAAAAGCTAACTCTGCTGATCTGATATTGCTTGCGTTAATTACTTGATTAATTGACTCGGCTTGAGTAAGGTCTATTTTTCCATTAAGAAAAGCTCTTTGACTAAATTCTCCTGGATTTGCAAGTCTAACTCTAGAATTACTTGATAATAATATCTTTAGAACTTTATTTACTAAGATAATTCCTCCGTGGCAATGTAGTTCAACTACATCCTCTCCTGTGAAGCTATTTGGTGATTTCATCACTAAAATTAAAACCTCATCTATAAATTTATTTTGTTTATTTTCCTTAATAAAACCGTGAAAAACTCTATGTGTTTCCCATGCATATTTAGATTGAGTTTGGACAATCTTTTTGCAAGAATTTATTGAGTCTTTCCCGGAAACTCTTATTATCGCAACTCCTCCTTTCCCTATATTTATAGCTGAAGCAATTGCGGCTATGGTATCTTCTGTAGTAACTATAGAATCCATCTCTAGCTTTGTTATAGATAATTAAGTAGGATTATCAAGAATTTAATTTTGAATTTTTCTTTCTGAATGAGATCTAAAAGAGATATTACCTATAAGAAAATTCTATCATTATTTAGGAATCAGAATGGAAGTCCTTTCTTTAATGCTAAAGGTTTAGCTATAGGGGTATTTAGTGGCTGTTTTCCTTTTTTTGGTTTTCAGACTTTAATAGGGGTCTTTTTTGCCAAATTAGCTAAAGGAAATATTGTTCTAGCTGCAATTGGTACTTGGATCAGCAACCCTTTTACTTATATTCCACTTTATTATTTTAACTATAAAGTCGGTTCGATTTTTTTTAATAATTCTCCTAATGAAATCATTGAAAAAAATTTAGTTATTGATGACTTATGGAAACAAGGTAGTATTTTTTCACTAAGATTAATCTTGGGTTCTTCTTTTGTTGGGTGTTTATTAGCTTTGATTGCAGGCAGCATTGTTTTTCTTATTTACAAGATAAAAAATAAAAGATAGATTTATTTGATTTCTAAAATTAACTTTGTCCAACTCTGGCAATATCTAAAACATCTGCCATTGATTTAATTTGGTCAATTGTTTTGTGAAGTTGATTATAACTTTCTAGCCCTACGCAGAGATTGATAATAGCTGGTTTACCATAAGCAGTTTTAACATTAGCATCGCTAACGTTTATACCTTTATCAGATAGCCGCATAAGAATATCTTTAAGAACTCCAACCCTATCAATTACTTCTATTCGCAGTTGAATCGGAAACTTATTATCGCGAGTTCTATTATCTTGATTCCATCCAACAGGTAATCTTCTCTCTATTGGAATTGGCGTTACATTTTCGCAATCTACCCTATGAATGGTTATTCCATGGTTACCAAGCGATACGGTGCCGACTATATCTTCGCCAGGGAGTGGGGAACAGCATTTACCTAACCTATAATCAAGACCTTCTATTCCAGAAATTGGTGATTTAGTCGCTGCATCAGGTTTATTAGAGGATGAATTACTACTTTTAATAGATTTTGCTATTTCAGAGTCAGAACCATTTTTTATATCTTCTGTCTGTAATTTTATTTCTTCTCTTAGTCTGTTTAATACTTGATGTAAAGTTAAACCACCAAAACCAAGTGACGCAAGAAGGTCTTCAGTAGTTTTTAAATTGCATCGATTTGCAACTTTTTTCATAGCATCACTAGAAAGTAATGTTTCAAAACCGTTTCGACCTACTTCTTTTTCGAGTAAATCTCTACCTCTTTTAATCGTTTCATCACGATGGCTTTTCTTATACCATTGGCGGATTCTATTTTTAGCAGTTGGCGTAACTACAAAGTTAAGCCAATCCAAGCTTGGATTGGCATTATTATTTGTCAAAATTTCTATGAAGTCACCATTTTGAAGTGCTGTAGATAATGGAGAAAGCTTTTCATTAATTCTTATTCCATTACAGTGATTTCCAACTTCAGAATGAATTCTGTAGGCGAAATCTATGGCTGTAGATCCTTTTCTTAAACCAACAACGTCTCCTTTTGGAGTGATCACAAATACTTCTTCATCAAATAAATCTTCTTTAATTGAAGCTAAATAATCATTATGATCCCCTTCATTACCTTCTTGTTGCCATTCGACTAATTGTCTTAGCCAATTAAATCTCTCGGCATTACTTTTAGCAGGAGAACCACCTTCTTTGTATTGCCAATGAGCGGCAATACCATATTCTGCAATTTGATGCATAGAAGTAGTTCTAATTTGAACTTCAATAGGTCGATGTCTTCCAATCACAGACGTGTGGAGGGACTGATATCCATTAGGTTTGGGTAATCCTATGTAGTCTTTAAATCTACCTGGGATTGGTTTGAAAGTATCATGTACAACTGCTAAAGCTCTATAACAACTATCGGAATTGTCCACGATAATTCTTAGAGCAGCAACATCATAAATCTCATGAAAATGCTTTTGTTGTCTTTCCATTTTGCTCCAGATGCCATAAAGATGTTTTGGTCTTCCAGTTATTTCAAAATTTTTTAAACCTGCTGAGACTAAGTTTTCTTTCATAAGATTCAAAGTTACTTTTAATCTTTTTTCTCTATCACTTCTTTTAACAGCAATTTGATCTTTTAGATCTTGATATTCTTTAGGCTCCAGGAATTTAAAAGCTAAATCTTCTAATTCCCATTTAAATCTGTTTATTCCTAATCGATTAGCTAAAGGTGCATAAATCTCTCTTG
>QCLW01000008.1 GCA_003214235.1 Prochlorococcus sp. AG-418-F16 | reverse complement strand
GGTCAATTATCTGAAATGGGTTTTAAAAGATTGATATTGATTAATGGACATGGAGGTCAAATCTCACTATTAAATACAGCTGCAAGAGAGCTAAGAAGTTTCTCACCAGGGATGGCAGTTTTTCCTTGTTTCTTATGGAGTGGTGTTAATGGATTAAGTGAATTGTTAACAAAAACTGAGATCGAGGATGGGCTTCATGCTTCTTTAGCTGAAACAAGTTTGATGATGGCTTTAAAACCAGAATTAGTAGGTGATGAACGCCCAAATGAGGGTAACAAAGTAAAGATCCCTGAAGGTTGGAGTCTAGAGGGCAGTGCGCCTACTGCTTGGCTTACTGACGACTTCAGTAAATCAGGTGTTATAGGAGATAGTAGAGGAGCAAATGAGTCTTTAGGGAAAAATTTAAAGGAATTATTGATTAATCATTGGTTCAAATTGATTATGAATCTGATGCAATCAGATTGGCCAAACAATTCTTAAATAAGTTTAAGTAATAAATGTGACTTAACAATTGAAACTATTTTCATGATATTTAAATAAACTCTCTATAATCGTGTAATATTCATGCATAATGAGCTAAAGATTACTGACATGCAAACTCTAGAATCAAATAAAAAAACTATTGAAGAATCGACTAATCCGATTTCTTTAGATTTGCCCGACTTCACTACAGATTCTTATAAGGATGCTTACAGCAGAATAAATGCAATTGTTATAGAGGGAGAGCAAGAGGCTCATGATAATTACATTTCAATAGCAACTTTAATTCCAGATGAGTTAGAGGAGTTAACTAAATTGGCGAGAATGGAAATGAAGCATAAAAAAGGCTTTACCGCATGTGGAAGAAATTTAGGTGTTGTAGCTGATATGGAATTTGCAAAAAAATTCTTTTCTAAATTACATGGTAATTTTCAAGTTGCTCTTGAAAAAGGAAATTTAACAACATGTCTTTTAATACAAGCTATCTTAATTGAAGCATTTGCAATCTCTGCCTATAACGTCTACATAAGAGTTGCGGATCCTTTCGCAAAAAAAATAACAGAGGGAGTGGTTAAAGATGAATATCTTCACTTAAATTATGGTCAAGAGTGGCTTAAAGAGAATCTATCCACTTGTAAAGAGGAATTAATGGAAGCTAATAAGGTTAATCTTCCGTTAATTAAAAAGATGTTAGATGAAGTAGCAGATGACGCATCAGTTTTAGCTATGGAAAGAGAAGAATTAATGGAGGAATTTATGATTGCTTATCAAGATACTTTGATGGAAATAGGTCTAGATAATAGAGAAATTGCAAGAATGGCTATGGCAGCTATCGTCTAATTACACTTCCAATTAATGAAGGATTTTAATAATTAATCAATCCTATTTAAGTTGTTACCTCTGTGCTATTGTTCATAACATCGTATAGAAACCATTTATAAACATTAAATGTTTGGGTTAATAGGCCACTCAACCAGTTTTGAAGATGCAAAAAGAAAAGCTTCGATGCTAGGCTTTGATCATATTGCTGATGGCGACTTGGATGTTTGGTGTACTGCTCCTCCTCAGCTTGTTGAAAATGTAGAAGTTAAGAGTGCTACTGGAATATCTATTGAAGGTTCTTATATAGATTCGTGCTTTGTTCCTGAAATGCTTTCTAGGTTTAAAACGGCTAGAAGAAAAGTACTAAATGCTATGGAACTAGCTCAGAAAAAAGGTATTAGCATTACCGCTTTAGGAGGATTTACTTCTATTATTTTTGAGAATTTTAATCTTCTACAGCATAAACAAATTAGAAATACTTCATTAGAGTGGGAAAGGTTTACTACTGGCAATACTCATACAGCCTGGGTTATTTGTAAACAACTAGAAATAAATGCGCCTCGCATTGGGATAGACCTTAAAAAAGCAACTGTTGCTGTAATTGGTGCTACAGGTGATATTGGTAGTGCTGTTTGTAGATGGCTTATCAATAAAACTGGGATTTCAGAACTTCTTATGGTAGCAAGACAACAAGAACCATTAGCGCTGTTACAAAAAGAATTAGATGGTGGCACCATAACAAGTTTAGATGAGGCATTGCCTCAGGCAGATATTGTTGTATGGGTTGCAAGTATGCCTAAAACTATTGAAATTGATACTGATAACCTAAAAAACCCATGTTTAATGATTGATGGTGGATACCCCAAAAACCTTGATGAGAAATTTCAGGGTGAAAATATTCATGTTTTAAAAGGAGGTATAGTAGAGTTTTTCAATGATATTGGTTGGAATATGATGGAACTTGCAGAAATGCAAAACCCTCAGCGAGAGATGTTTGCTTGTTTTGCAGAAGCTATGATTTTAGAATTTGAAAAGTGTCATACAAACTTTAGTTGGGGAAGAAATAACATTTCCCTTGAAAAGATGGAATTTATTGGAGCAGCTTCTTTAAAACATGGTTTTTCCGCCATTGGACTTGATAAGCAGCCTAAAGTATTAACTGTCTAAATTATGGCTAAACGTTACCTTCTTGATTTTGAAAAGCCTCTTGTTGAACTTGAGAAGCAGATAGAGCAAATTAAAGAATTAGCTCGAGATTCTGAGGTAGATGTTAGTCAACAGCTTCTACAGCTTGAAACCTTAGCTGCTAGGAGAAGAGAAGAAATATTTAAATCTCTAACCCCTGCTCAAAAGATTCAGGTAGCTAGACATCCTCAAAGACCAAGTACTTTGGACTTTGTTCAAATGTTTTGTGATGATTGGATCGAATTACATGGAGACAGAAATGGTGGCGATGATATGGCACTAATTGGGGGGATAGGTTCGATAAATAATCGACCAGTCTTGATTTTAGGGCATCAGAAAGGGAGAGATACAAAAGAAAATGTATTGAGAAACTTTGGAATGGCCAAGCCAGGAGGTTACAGAAAAGCTCTTAGATTAATGCAGCATGCCGATAGATTTTCTTTACCAATTCTTACTTTTATTGATACTCCTGGAGCTTATGCCGGTTTAACCGCTGAAGAGCAAGGCCAAGGAGAAGCGATTGCAAGAAACTTAAGGGAGATGTTTGGCTTGAAAGTCCCTATAGTTGCTACTGTTATTGGAGAAGGTGGTTCTGGAGGCGCACTTGGCATAGGTGTCGCTGATAGGTTACTAATGTTTGAACACAGTGTTTATACAGTTGCTAGTCCAGAAGCATGTGCATCAATTTTGTGGAGAGATGCTGCAAAGGCGCCAGAGGCTGCATCAGCACTTAAAATTACAGGTAAAGATTTACTTAAATTGGGGATTATAGATGAAGTATTACCAGAGCCTTCTGGTGGAAACAATTGGGCCCCTTTAGATGCTGGTAATACACTAAAGGATGCTATTGAGAAACACCTTAATGCTTTACTGCAAATGACTAAAGATGAACTAATAGAGGAAAGATATAAAAAATTTAGGGTTTTAGGTAAATTTATCGAAGCAAATAATATTGAAGAGATTTATAGTGAAATTCCTCAAAAAACTGAATAAATTGAAACTAGCTTTTATAACAGGTGCTACGAAAGGTATTGGAAGATCTACTGCAATTAGTTTTGCTAATGCTGGCTGGGATTTAATTTTACTTTCCAGGAACATGGCTTTAATGGAGAAACTAAAGAGTGAACTATTGACTACTAAATCAAAAATTAGTCTAGTTGAATGTGATTTATCTAATTCTTTAGAAATAGAATCTTGTGTTAAAGAAGCAATTGAGAAATATGGTTGCCCTTCAGTCTTAATAAATAATGCAGGCTTTGCGTTTAATGGCCCATTAGTTGAAATGGATTTGGGACAATGGGAAAAAACTATACAAATAAACCTCACAAGTGTTTTTCAAATTTGCAGCTCAATTGTTCCTCAAATGAGAAAAAATGGTGGTTTAGTTATTAATGTTAGTAGCCATGCGTCTTATAATGCATTCCCCCAATGGGGAGCATATTGTATTTCAAAGTCTGCACTATCAATGTTTACTAAATGCTTGAGGGAGGAGGAGAGATCTAATTCAATTAGAGCATGCACAATAACATTAGGTTCAGTAAATACTCCTCTTTGGGACTCTGAATCAATCAATTCTGATTTTGATAGAACTTCTATGCTCTCCTCTAGCGATGTATCAGATACTATTCTTTTTATGGCTCAGAAACCGGAATCGCAATTGATCGAAGACTTAACTTTGATGCCTTCTGGAGGGGCTTTTTAAATTTTCTGTTTTTCTTTTTAACCTTTAAAAAGTGATTTTTTTTAGGACTATTCGAACCCGATTGCACAAGAGAATGTGATATAGTGTATGAGCAATTAAGCTTTTAGAAGATACATTTAAATAAGTTGCTTAAAACTTTCTGTTCAGAATTTTATGACATCTACATTACCTAACGATAATATTAGAAACTTTGACGACCAGATTACTAATAAACTAATTTCTGAAATTATCAGAGATAGAATTAAGAATTCTGGGACAAGATTTAGTGCTAATGACAATATCGCAGATTTTATAAATCCTGGGGAATTAGAAATCTTAGAAAAAGAAGTTGCCTCAAGAGTTAAAGACTTACTAAAGTCTCTCGTAATAGATGTTGAGAATGACCATAATACCCAGGAGACGGCGGAAAGAGTCTCAAAGATGTATTTAAATGAAGTTTTTAAAGGGAGATATCATGAACAACCAAAAGTTACAAGTTTTCCAAATGATAAGAACCTTGATGAGATTTATACAGTTGGACCTATTACTGTAAGATCTGCATGTTCACACCATTTAGTTCCAATTCTAGGAGAGTGCTGGATAGGAATTAAACCAGGAAATAAGGTTATAGGTCTTTCAAAATTTGCTAGAGTTGCTGATTGGGTTTTTTCAAGACCTCATATTCAAGAAGAAGCTGTAATGATACTTGCAGATGAAATAGAAAAATTATGTGAACCTAAAGGCTTAGGTATTATTGTTAAGGCTCAACACTATTGTATGAAATGGAGAGGAGTTAAAGAACCAAATACGAGTATGATTAATTCGGTAGTTAGAGGTGATTTTAGACATGATTTAAGTCTAAAACAAGAATTCTTCGAGCTCGTAAAACAGCAATCTGCTACTAATAATTACTAATTATTTTTTAAATGATTAATTAAGACTTCTGTTCTTTTGAGGTCTTTTAAACCTGGAGATATTTCAATACTGCTAGAAATGTCTATCCCATTTGGTTTTATTTCATTTAAAATCTCATCAATCCATTCCATTGATATTCCACCAGCTAACCACCAGGGTTTGTTAAATTTAAGATTCTTTAGATAATTAGATTTTATTTTTTGCCCTGAACCTCCATAGGTTTCTTTATTCCAAGAATCAAGTAGTATTGCATCTACAAATTCTTCAAAAGGTTTTATATTGTCCAAGTCCTTTTTCGTTCTTATTCTGAAAGCCTTCCACAGGCCAATATTAGGAATCTTTTCCCTAATCTTTTTGCAGTAATCAATATCTTCATCTCCATGTAGTTGAATTATAGTTTCACTCGGTTTGCCTAAGAAATTTTTAATAATAAAATCAATAGGACAATTTTTTACGACAGATACCCTCTCGATTGTTGGATAAAAACTTTCCAAGGATGTAAAGATTTTTTTCTTGATTTCAGCTGATATATATCTTGGTGATTCTTTAACTGAAATAATGCCGATAGCATGCGCTCCTAATTTGGCTACTTGAAGGACTTGCTCTTCGGAAGTTAGTCCACAAATTTTAACTAGAGTATTTGTCTTGGGCATATCATTATCCTATATGTAGAATTAATATTATTGATAAATATAACGGAGATTATTTTTGAGAAGTTGGCAAGTTTTTAAAATATGGGGAATTCCCTTTAAAATTCATCCTTATTGGTTCGCGATTCTCTTTTTATTCTCATGGAGTATTAGTAATCAGGTTAATTTAACCTCTGGTGATATCTACAACAATCAAGAAGCCTGGATAATAGGATTTTTAACTTCTTTTTTCTTATTATCATCAATTATTTCTCATGAGGTTTTTCATACATTTGTTTCCCTAAATCAGGGTGTAAAAATAAGAAAAATTACTTTTTATTTTCTTGGCGCAATTTTACAAATAGATAAGTATTGTCAAACTGCCTTAGGTAATATAAAAATCGCAATTGTTAGACCTCTATTGTGTTTTGCTACAGCAACAATTCTACTTTTAATAAGTAATTACAGTGCATCTCAAGAACTAATAGCTATCAATATAATTTATAGAGTAGGCATATTAAATTTAGTCCTAGGTTTCTTAAATTTAATTCCTGCAGGTTCTCTAGATGGAGGGAATTTATTAAAAAGTATAATTTGGTATTTTTCAGGGAGTAAAAATAAAGGAAGAAATTTCCTAAATAAAGTAAATTTATTTCTGTCTATTTTAGTTTTATTATTTGGCATAATTTTTTTATTTAGATTTAACTTTTACTATGGTTTTATTCTTTCTTTTTTAGGTTTGCTTGGAATTAATTCTTCAAAATCAGAAAGTCAATTTTTCAAAATAGAAAACATACTTAAATTTAGTAAAGTTTCTGAGCTGAAATTAAAGCCATTGAGAAAAATTGAATTCGATTCTAATTTTTCAAAATTTAATAAATTAGTAAAGAATAAAAAGGATCCAGTAGATAAATATTTGTTTATTACAAATAATGGTAGATGGACAGGATTTATTGATGAGAATATCTTAAAAGCCGTCTCCATAAAAAAATGGGACCGGACCTATGTTGGAGACTTTAAGAAACCAATAAAAAGTTTTACCAGTGTATATAGTGATAATAAATTGTGGAAAACTATTGAAAGAATTGAAGAAACAAGTGAAGGTATTCTATTGGTACTTAATGCTGCAGATATTCCTTTGGGGATAATTGATAGGCCAAAAATTGGACACTTTATATTTAATAAATTAGGTTTTAATTTGCCTTCAGAGATTGTAAATAAATTAAGTAATAAAAATCAGTATCCTTTGGGAATTGAATTACTAAGAATAGTTAATTCTATGAAGAAGAAAGAAGATCTTGAATAATTCCTGTTAACAAAAATTTTTAATATCTTTGATTATCTATATCAACATTTTTGATCCTTAGATCTGATTTATTCTCTAGAAATGAATTTTTTAAATGTTCAACTATTTCATCATTATTGAGATTCAGATTTATTCTCGGGGGAGCTTCTTCTTTAAATAATTTGAACCATAAATCTTTTGAGGGATTTATTTGAATCTCTCCATGTTGAAGGAATGCTCCTTTTTTACGATATTGTGCACTTCCAATCCTTTTGAAACCATCCTCATCAACCAAATCAGAAATTAATGAAGTCCCAAAACAATTATTTTTTATTGGGGACTTTTGTAAAGTGCCATGTTTTAAGTTTAGACCTAATTCTCTAAAACTTTTAGTTAACCAATTATTAACCATTTCATAACTTAGAATTTTATAGTAAGTTTTTTTTAATGTTAATGCATATGTTATTCCCCCTGAATGCAAAACAGCTCCTCCTCCTGAGGGACGTCTTACAATGTTAATTTCCCCATTGGATAGTAATTTTTCCCAATGAGGAGGAATTTCCCTTTGGTGATAGCCAATTGAAAGCCAATCCCCAGTCCAATAGTAGAATCTCAATGTGAGTATTATTTCTGGATTCGAAATTGTCCGATTTAAAGAATTTAAATCCAAAGCCATTTGTTCAAATCCAGGTAGATTATTTGTAGAAAAAATTAAAGCTTGATTTTCTATACTCAAAATTAACCTAGTATGTCTATTTATAATAATTTTCCATAAATTTTTTCTTTCAATTTATTAATTACGTAACATCATTTTGTAATAGTGTGTCAAATCCCCACTTTTAGGTGGAGAATATAGGAAATATTTCTTTTTAACATGGAGCCAACTCAAACAATAAATTTAATTGCACTAAGCCTCATCGTTGTTATGCATGCAGGAGTATTAGCACTAAGGCTAGGAATTAGTTTAGGTAGAAACTAAAATCTATTAGAAAATATATATTTTTAAGTTATAAATATAGTAAGACTAAATTAATTTATTCAAAAAAAAATACCAATTATTAAATTTGTCAAAAATTTTTTATAAAAATAGTATTTTTTACAAAAAACATCTAGATTCTTTATTTAAAAAGAAACAACAGAAAAATGAAAATTCTGTATCTTTAGTTTTTTTAATCATAAAAATTTGTTTTTCCGTTTTAGCAATAATAAGTTTGATTAAACTTGGCTATAGTTCAAAAGTTAGATTAACCAGATTAAGGGAAATACAAGACTCGTTTTTATACGAAAAATATCGATTTAATGTCTTGACAAGTAGGTTTGATGATTTATTTTCTTCTGAAGGTGAGCAAAGATTTATGAAGGATCAAGATCAAATAATTTCTAGGGACATTATCAGAGTAATATGGCGATGATAAGTATGATCTAAAACCGATCTTACTTGTTATTCTTCTATTAAATTTTTTTCAGTGGGCAAAAACATTAAGGGAATAGTCCTAATCACAGGAACCACCTCAGGAGTTGGATTAAATACTCTAAAACCTTTATTAAGATTTGGGTGGGAAGTCATAGCTGTTAATCGATCAAATAAAAGAGCTATAACAATAGCTGAGGAATTCTTATCAAAAGACGAAATTAAAAATGTTCACTTTATAGAAATAGACCTTTCCAATTTGGAAGATGTAAGAAAAGGTTGCGATGAGATATTGGATAGATTTGAAAATCCAATAAATTCTCTTATATGTAATGCAGCAGTTTATAAGCCAAGACTAAAAAGACCCGAAAGATCTCCTCAGGGTTTTGAAAATTCTATGGCAGTTAATCATTTTGGGCATTTTCTTATGATAAACCTGCTTATGGAAAATATCTTATCTTCGGAAAGAGAAATTTTTTTAAATGGTAAATCTACTGTATTCAAACCAAGAATTACAATATTAGGAACTGTAACAGCTAATTATTCAGAACTTGGAGGGAGAATTCCCATCCCTGCTCCAGCGGATCTAGGAGATTTATCTGGATTTAAAAATGGTTTTTTATCTCCAATAAGTATGGCGAATGGAAAGAGATTCAAACCTGGTAAGGCTTATAAGGATAGTAAACTTTGCAATATGGTGACCGTTCAGGAATTATCAAAAAGATATCCTACTGAGAAAATTATTATTAATTCTCTATATCCTGGATGTGTTGCTGACACTAAACTTTTTAGAGATACACCTTGGATATTTAGAGTTCTTTTTCCGATATTTCAAAAATTCATAACAAGAGGATATGTCTCTCAAAGATTGGCCGGAGAGAGGGTTGCTCAAGTTGCAACCTATAAAGAATTTGCTAAACCATCAGTCCATTGGAGCTGGGGAAATCGTCAAAAAACTGGCAGAAAAGCTTTTTCTCAAAAGTTGTCAAAAAGAATAATTGATACGAAGACCTCTAAACAAACTTATGATCTAACAAAACAATTGGTTGGATTAGATTAATTAAAACTAATCAAATCCTAATAAATCAAAAATTTCTCTATCTTTAAGGGGATTTCCTTCTAAAGGTTCTACGTTTTCAAGCATATTTTTGGCAAGAGATAAATATTCATTTTGAACTTCAATGACGTCTTCAGTTGGTTCCATTTCAAAGATGGTACATTTTTTTAGTCTTGATCTTCTAATAGCATCTACATCTTTAAAATGTGCCATAGTTTTTAAACCTGTTCTCTCATTGAATTTATCAATTTGGTCAGTATCTTTTGATCTATTTGCTACTACTCCACCTAATCTGACTTTATAATTTTTTGCTTTTGCTTTAATTGCAGAGACTATTCTATTCATAGCGAATATTGAATCGAAGTCATTAGCAGTAACAATTAGACAGTAATTTGCATGTTGCAATGGAGCTGCAAATCCCCCGCAAACAACGTCTCCAAGGACATCAAAAATAACAACGTCAGTATCTTCTAATAAATGATGTTCTTTTAATAGCTTAACTGTCTGACCAGTTACATACCCCCCGCATCCTGTACCAGCAGGAGGACCTCCACTTTCCACGCACATTACGCCATTAAAACCTTCAAACATGAAATCGTTTGGCCTCAATTCCTCGCTATGAAAATCTACCTCTTCGAGAATATCGATAACTGTAGGAACCATTTTGTGTGTCAAAGTAAAAGTGCTATCGTGTTTTGGATCGCATCCAATTTGTAGAACCTTTTTCCCTAATTTTGAGAATGCTGCAGAAAGGTTTGATGATGTAGTTGATTTCCCGATTCCACCCTTTCCGTATACGGCAATAACTAAAGCCCCTTCTTCAATATTTATTTTTGGATCTTGCTTTACTTGAACACTCCCTTCCCCATCAAGAGGTTTATTTATAGTACTTGTCATTTAAAGCTGGAATTTACACGTTAATACTTATATTCTTGCAGGTATATGCCTCCTAGAATGTATTTCTCAACAAATAGTTATTTATTAAGATTAAAGATACAAGATATATGTTTATAACTAAATATTCTAGACTTTTTTATTTGCTTCATGAGTGAAAATACTCATGCCTAAATAATATTTTATTTGTAATAATTAGCCAAAAAATGCTTTTGCGTCGTAGAGGGTCTCATCATTAATTTCAGGAAGACCTTTTGAGAGAGCATATTTTTCTGTATTTGATTTAACTTTACCTCTCACAAAAAATGGTACTTTTGTAAGCTCTGCTTTTCCAGATTCTGTCCAAAGAATACTTTTTTCTTCTTTAATACTTATATTACTTTGCTCGTGCTTAGTTTCTTTATTATCAGGAGCATTTGTCGCAGTATGTCCTAGATGACTTTGATGACCGTCAACAAACTCAAAATCATGTTTGAACATATCAATAAGATGCTCTTCTAATCCCATCATTAGAGGATGAACCCAGTCGTCAAAAATCACATTTGCTCCTTCCCATCCCATTTGAGGACTATATCTAGCTGGAACATCCTGGACATGCATTGGGGTACTTATCACTGCACATGGAATACCAAGTCTTTTTGCGCTATGCCTTTCCATTTGAGTCCCTAAAACTAATTCAGGTGATGCTTTTTTCATGGCATCTTCAACTTCTAGGTAGCTATTAGTTATTAGTGCTTCTATATTTAAATCCTTAGCTACAGCTCTTACTTGTCTTGCCATTTCTCTGCTGTAAGTTCCTAGGCCTACGACTTCAAAGCCTAATTCATCTTTGGCAATTTTGGCCGCTGCGATAGCATGAGTACCGTCACCAAATATAAAAACCCTTTTCCCCGTCAAATAATTAGAATCAACTGACTTTGAATACCATGGAAGTTTTGACTTGTGCTCTAGTTCTCCTTTATTCGTTAAAGGGAGGTCAAGCTTTTCATGAATTTCATGAATAAATTTAATCGTATTTTTTATACCAATTGGAATAGTAGTGGTATATTCCATTCCGCAATTACGCTTCAGCCATTCACAAGAAATCTCAGCAATCTCATGATATAGGCAAACATTAATATCAGCATCAGTTAATCTCTCAATATCTTCTGGGCTTGAACCAAGCGGGGCAACAACATTAGTATCAATACCTTGCTCTGAAAGTATACGTTGTATCTCGATTACATCATCTCTGCATCTAAATCCTAATAATGTTGGGCCTAATATATTAACTTTAGGTCTTCGACCTAAAGACTTCCATCTTTGAGGGTTGATTTTATCAATTTCATTTACCTTATCTTTTAATAGAGTTCTAATTAGTTGATAAAAGGTTTCTGAAGCTCCCCAGTTTTCTTTTTTGCTGTAAGCAGGAAGTTCAAGGTTAACAATTGGAATATCAAAACCCATACCCTTAGCAAGAGCACCTGGCTGATCTTGTATTAGTTCAGCAGTACAACTTTCTCCTACTAAAAGGGTTTTTGGTTTAAATCTTTCAACTGCCTCAGTAATATTCCTTTTAACCAATTCGGCTGTATCTCCTCCTAAATCTCTAGCTTGAAACGTTGTATAAGTTACAGGAGGTCTCTGACCTCTTCTCTCAATCATTGTAAAAAGGAGATCTGCATAAGTATCTCCTTGAGGAGCATGAAGTACGTAATGAATGTCTTTCATTGATGAAGCCACTCTCATTGCACCTACATGTGGAGGGCCTTCATATGTCCAAAGAGTTAATTCCATAATTTAATGAGTCGCTAATGTTTTGGATGTAAGTATTTGATTCCTTTTTAAAGGTCTTGAGAAAAGTCCAGCCAAGTCAGCTGCTTGATCAATTCCATGTATTGGGCTAAATACCATTTCTATAGACCATTTTGTACTAATTCCCTCTGCTTCCAGTGGGTTAGCTAAACCCATTCCACAAACTACCAAGTCAGGACTCGAAGCTCTAACACGATCAAGTTGTTTTTCTACATGCTGACCTTCAACTATTTTTGTATCATCCGGTAATAAATTAAGCTCCTCATCCATTAAATCTTTATTTAAATAGGGAGTTCCAACTTCAATTAGCTCCATTCCACATTCGTTATGTAAAAATCTTGCTAATGAAATCTCAAGTTGCGATTCAGGTAAAAGGAATAATTTTTTTCCTCTTAATATTTCAGTATGTTTTTCTAGTGCCTGCCTAGCTCTATTAGCTAAAGGAGCAATTACCTCATGAACTTTTAGTTCATTAATTTTAAAAGCATCTGCCCCAGCTAAAAACCATTTAGTGCTACCCTCCACACCTAATGGAAATGGAGCATAAATTATCTCACAACCACGATGCTTAAGGTCCCTGACCGTATCACTCAAGTATGGTTGAGTTAACAGAACCTTTGTGTTCTTTCCAATTTTTGGTAATTCAGTTGATTGCCTAGGAGGAAAACTTTCAACATTAGTTATCCCAATATGATTGAAAATCTTCTTAAATCTATCTTCGACATTATTAGCTAATGTCCCAACTAATAATAATTTCTCATCATCTGTAGATTCCATTAAGGGGACAAGAGCTTTTAATGCGCCATCTTCTCCTTGTGTAAATGTAGTTTCAATCCCACTACCTGAGTAGTTCACAAACCTTACTTGACCTAAAAATCGTTTGTTTAATTTCTCAGCAACAGTTGCAAGATCAAGCTTAATAACTTCGCTAGGGCAAGAACCAACTAGGAAAAGAGTTTTTATTTCAGGTCTCCTAGAAATAAGATCATTTACTACTCTATCGAGTTCTTCGTGAGCATCGGCAAGACCAGCAAGATCTTTCTCTTCAAGAATAGCTGTACCAAATCTTGGTTCAGCAAAAATCATTACTCCTGCAGCACTTTGGATTAAATGTGCACATGTTCTAGATCCAACAACCAGAAAAAATGCATCTGGCATTCTTCGGTGTAACCAAACTATTGAAGTTAGTCCACAAAAGACTTCTCTTGGCCCTGTTTCTTTATTAAGTTCTACTTTACTCATTAAAAATATTTAGAGCTTATCCTTTAAGCTTGCATAAACTTTTTAATTTAAGGAAGTAATTAATAAGTTCTCTTACAAAATGCACACATTTAAAAAACTTATATGAATGTTTAAATACTTAAATGAGAATTATTAAATAGATTTTTTACGGGTGTTTTTAATTTCTGTAGAAGGAATTCCCTTGACTTGTTTTTGAAATCCTCCATACATTTCTGGCTATTTTCGTAGCTACTAATCCTGCTCTTTCTAACTTAGATTTCCCTGGCTTTGCTCCAATTAAAGCTGTAACTTCTGAAGTCGTTAAGGGTGCTCCGGTATTAATAGCTAATTGCGTTAATTCCAATCTATCTCTAAGGTTCTTAAGATTTACTTTCTCTATTTTATCTTCTTCTAACCAGCTAAAAGATGGGTCTTTCTGAGATAGTTTTTGCATCAAGCTTAAGCTTACTAATCCAAGAGTTTGATCAGGAGTTAATTCTTTTTCAATACCAGAAACATTTGGTTCTTTTTTTTGAGATGTTCCCATAAAAATGCATATCTTTAACTTGAAGTTATCGTTTTGTGGGAAGCATGCAAGTAAATTTAATAGAAAAAATGAACCATTATCCGTTATAGTCGCGTGAATGGAACCAACTTCTAGCTTTAACAGAGGGGAACGGAAAAGATCGAGTTCTCTTGTCACAGGATCTGAGGTGCAATCTCAGGCCAGTGGTGCTAGCTGTTTTATTACTACTGATTCAGAAAAGTCTTTAGTATCCAGACAAGCCAGTCAAGTTGAGCAAATTGAGTTGAGAACATATGTTTTTTTAGATTCTCTGCAACCTCAATTAGCTGCATACATGGGAACTGTTAGTAGAGGTTTTTTACCTATTCCAGGTGATTCATGTCTTTGGATGGAAGTTTCTCCTGGGATGGCCGTTCATAGAGTCACTGATATTGCATTAAAAGCAAGTAATGTAAGACTTGGTCAGATGATTGTTGAAAGAGCATTTGGATCTCTTGCTCTTTACCATAAAGATCAAAGTACAGTTTTACATTCTGGAGATGTTGTTCTTGATGCTATTGGAAGTGAAGTTCGAAAAAGAACAAAACCTTCAACAAGTTGGACTGAAGTTATTCGAGCTATTACTCCAGATCATGCCGTTTTAATAAATAGACAAAACAGAAGTGGATCAATGATTCAATCTGGAATGAGCATGTTCATATTAGAAACCGAACCAGCTGGTTATGTTTTAAAAGCAGCAAATGAAGCTGAAAAAGCATCTAATATAACCGTTGTTGATGTTAAAGCAGTTGGAGCTTTTGGTAGGTTAACTCTTGCTGGGAAAGAAGGGGATGTAGAAGAAGCAGCAGCAGCTGCTATAAGAGCAATTGAAGAAATTTCAAATTATTGACAATTTTTTAATTTAAACCAATTTCTTTTTTTAAAAAAGGCGACATCATTTTTGCAGCTTTACCCCTACTACCTAATTTACTTAGTTGTGATTGTGAAAGATCTCCATAAACACAGTTAGCTTCTTTAACCCAAAAAATAGATTCGAATTCCCCATTTGGGTATTTTGGATTTTTAAGAATTTCTCCCCAGCATATTCCAGTGGTATCCTTAACTAATTTTCCTGAGGGATCGCACAAAACCATACAACTTATAAATCTTGCGCTTCTATAAGGACTATCAGAAAGTTCCTTAATCAATTTTTTAATTTTTTCAGCGTTGTTTTCGGCATATCTAGCAGAATATATCCCTGGTCGACCATCTAAAATATCTACTTCAAGACCAGAGTCATCAGCTAATGCCCAAGTTTTTGTCTCTAAGGAAGCTGCCTTAGCTTTTAGTAGTGCATTCTCAAAATATGTGTTTCCAGTCTCTTGGACATTTAAATATTCTGGTTGCTTATTTACCTTTAAAGACAGTACGTCTAGCATTTCCGAAATTTCAGAAACCTTTTTTTGGTTGCCACTTGCAATGGTGAGAACTGGAAGGTTCAAAACATAATAAATTTATTTTGAATATTATCTTACTTCAAAGGTTGATACGGAGACAGGAAAGGTTGAACATTCCACACCTGTGTAGACAGGGCCCGTCTCGTACGGAAATAACATAATGTAAATTTTTTATTAACACAACAGTATGTTTTGATGTACTAACTAATTTCCATAAGTATTGATATATCAATAGTACCAAGGGTCATAAGTTTATCTTATGAATGATAGAAAAAACATTAATGGAGATTTTAGCGAAAATGCTTGACTTATAACTACTTAATGAAGCATTCTTCGGATTGAACATTCCACATTTAGTAATTAGTAGGCAATGGCTACAGAAACAATGGGTATCGCTCTCGGCATGATCGAGACACGCGGACTTGTACCTGCAATCGAAGCAGCAGACGCAATGACCAAGGCAGCAGAAGTTCGTCTTATTGGTCGTGAATTCGTTGGTGGCGGTTATGTCACAGTATTAGTTAGAGGCGAAACAGGAGCAGTTAACGCAGCTGTAAGAGCTGGAGCTGACGCTTGTGAAAGAGTTGGTGACGGTTTAGTCGCAGCTCACATTATTGCTCGTCCTCATAGAGAAGTTGAACCTGCTCTAGGTAATGGTGAATTTCTTGGTCAAAAGGACTAATTAAGTAAAGCAAGATTTATGAATTTTGCACAATAATTATTTTCCCTACACAGACCTAAATTTATCCTTATGAGTAAGAAGTATGATGCAGGGGTAAAGGAGTACAGAGATACCTACTGGACTCCTGAATATGTACCCCTAGACACCGATTTACTAGCCTGTTTCAAATGTACAGGCCAAGAAGGTGTTCCAAGAGAAGAAGTTGCAGCGGCTGTTGCGGCTGAATCTTCAACAGGTACTTGGTCAACAGTTTGGTCCGAGTTACTTACAGACTTAGAATTTTATAAAGGACGTTGTTATCGAATAGAAGACGTTCCTGGAGATCCTGAAGCTTTTTATGCTTTTATTGCATATCCTTTAGATCTTTTTGAAGAAGGTTCTATCACAAACGTATTAACGTCTCTGGTAGGAAACGTTTTTGGATTTAAAGCTTTAAGACATTTACGTCTAGAAGATATTAGATTCCCAATCGCTTTCATTAAGACTTGCGGTGGTCCACCAAATGGAATCGTAGTTGAGAGAGATCGTTTAAACAAATACGGAAGACCTCTTCTTGGTTGTACCATTAAACCTAAATTAGGATTATCTGGTAAAAACTATGGTCGAGTTGTATATGAGTGTCTTAGAGGCGGTCTTGATTTAACGAAGGATGATGAGAATATTAATTCTCAACCATTCCAGCGTTGGAGAGAAAGATTTGAGTTTGTTGCAGAGGCGGTTAAGCTTGCCCAGCAAGAAACTGGAGAAGTTAAAGGTCACTATTTAAATTGTACAGCTAACACTCCTGAAGAACTCTATGAAAGAGCCGAATTTGCAAAAGAGCTAGATATGCCAATCATCATGCATGATTATATAACTGGTGGTTTTACTGCAAATACTGGATTAGCAAACTGGTGTCGTAAAAATGGCATGCTTCTGCATATTCACAGAGCTATGCATGCTGTTATAGATAGACATCCAAAGCATGGTATCCACTTCAGAGTTCTAGCAAAATGTTTGAGACTCTCCGGAGGAGATCAATTACATACAGGAACTGTTGTTGGAAAACTAGAAGGTGATCGTCAAACAACTCTTGGTTACATAGATAACTTAAGAGAGTCATTTGTTCCTGAAGATAGATCAAGAGGTAACTTCTTTGATCAAGATTGGGGTTCAATGCCTGGAGTGTTTGCCGTCGCATCAGGTGGTATTCACGTTTGGCATATGCCTGCACTTTTAGCGATTTTTGGAGATGATTCTTGTCTTCAGTTCGGTGGAGGAACACATGGTCATCCATGGGGTTCAGCTGCTGGAGCTGCAGCGAACAGAGTTGCCTTAGAAGCTTGTGTTAAAGCACGTAATGCAGGTCGCGAAATCGAAAAAGAGAGTAGAGACATTCTTATGGAAGCTGCTAAGCATAGTCCTGAATTAGCTATTGCTCTTGAAACTTGGAAGGAAATCAAGTTTGAGTTTGATACCGTCGACAAGCTTGACGTTCAAGGTTAAACCAAATTTCAAAATTGAGGAGATTCTTTTTCTCCTCAAACTTCTATAAATCTCGTACTATTTCGAGTAATTTTCATTCACATTTAGATTAATTATGCCTTTCCAGAGCACAGTAGGCGACTATCAAACAGTTGCAACCCTGGAAACATTCGGTTTCTTACCACCGATGACCCAGGAAGAAATATATGATCAAATTGCATACATAATTGCTCAAGGTTGGAGTCCTGTCATTGAGCATGTTCACCCTAGTGGAAGTATGCAAACTTATTGGTCTTATTGGAAACTCCCATTCTTTGGAGAAAAAGATCTTAACTTGGTTGTAAGTGAATTAGAGGCATGTCATAGAGCATACCCTGATCATCACGTGAGAATCATCGGCTACGATGCTTACACTCAAAGCCAAGGAACAGCTTTTGTAGTTTTCCAAGGACGCTAAATCTACTTAATGTAGTAAATATCTTTCTCCAAAAAAAATTGGAGAAAGTTTTTTAAAAAGAGTTTTTTAAAGAGTTTTAAATTTGAAGATTATGTCAAAAAAAACCAGTAGAGAGATTGCACTAGAAAGAAGAAAGGCGATGAGTGATAGCGGGAAAAAAGCTGCTGCTTATTCTTCGACTACTCAAGATAGAGTTCGATCTTCTCAAGATATACAGATTTCTGGTATTCAGTCTTCTTCTAATAATCAAAATATTATTAAACCCGCTACAAAACATATCCCAAAAACTAAGGTAATTAGAAAGTCTTCTTCAACAACTTTATCTGCTAAAGAGTTAGTTATAGAGAGAAGAAAAGCAATGTCGACTCATGGGAAATCAGCTATAGCTTCATCTGATAGAACTCGTACTGATTTTAAAAAAGAAATTTCTGTAAACGAAGTCAAACCAACTGTTGTTGGAAATCAAGAAATTCAAAACTCAAATAATACAGAAACTAAAACACTAAAACCAATCGTTAAAAGAAGAATTAATCAAAAGAGAAAGCCTATTGCTAATACAAGTAGAGATATTGTTTTAGCCAGAAGAGAAGCTCAATCTAAGCATGGTAAATCAGCATCTAAGCAAAATACTAGTGCAGCTTCTTTAGCAAGAAGGGGAGATCCAGATTTAAGTAGTAGAGAAATTTCTCAGAGAGTAAGAGAGCTAAGAAGTAAAACTGGTGCTACCTGTAGTAACAAAGGAAATGGTAAATGTAGACCATGTGGTCCAAATAAAAATGGAGCCAAACAAAATATTGCTGATGCTAGCTGGAAAGTTGGCAAAAGTGAAACTGATTCAGGTCAAACAGTTACAGGAACTCAAGCCAATAGATCTCTAAAAACCACAGGTAATGAAGCAAGTACATGTAGAACAGTTACTGGTACCCAATATATGGGAGCGGATGTTATTGATCAATTTTGTCAAGATAGACCAAGTTATAAACAACCGCTAAGATCTACTATCACATCAACAACATCAGGCAATAAAGTGACTGGGAATGAAGTTGGTAGATCTGAGAGGGTGACAGGGGATGAGCCAGGAACTTGTAAAAACCTAACAGGTACCGAATATGTATCTGCTAATCAATCGCAGAAGTATTGTGGGGATGTCCAAAAAAATCCTTCAAAGGTAAAACATAGTATTACAACTGATGGATTGAAAGTCTCTGGATCACTCCCTGGTAGATCAACACTAGTTACTGGAGATGAATCAGGTTCTGGACATCAATTAACTGGTGATCAATATCTTGGCTCTGAGCCAAATCCAAAAGGTAAAGCATTTGAAAAAGTAGGCACTTACAATACTCTTAATGGTAATAATGTAACTGGTACAGGGGTAGGAAGATCAGACCTTATGACAGGTAATGAGCATGGGAGTTGCAAAAATGTAACTGGTGATGAGTACATAGGATCTCAGCAATATGAGAAGTTTTGTGGTTCAAAACCCAAACCAGAAGCTAGGAAAGTAGGTTTAAGTCTTTCTTCAAAGTCTAATTTGATAAGTGGGACTATGACAGGAAGATCAAAAACAGTAACTGGAGATGAACCAGGTTCTTGCAAAGTGTTAACAGGAACACCATACGCAGGCTTAGATCAGATTAATGAGAATTGTAGTACTGAAACTTCTGAAGATATGAAATCCCGAGCAACAGTTAATTCTGGAAATAATTCCAATGCCAGACTTACAGGCCAGCAACCAGGAATTGGCGGAGTAATGACAGGTGCTAAGAAAGGCGCTTGTAAGAATCTGACAGGAACTCCTTATATTGGAGGAGATCAGTTCTCAAAAGCTTGTGATAATCCTCCAGATGATAATGAGTATGCGAATCCGGAAAAGTCAGCAGGTAATTCTTGGAACGAATTTTCTGTTAAGTCACCATCCAGAGAAAAATATTCCGAAAAAAATACTCAAGGCGTTACCGGCAATGAATATGAAAATGGTTCAAAGATAACAGGACCTTTTGATATGGCTGTAGATAAAGTCACTGGAACTGAAAAATTTAGATTCGAACCGAATAAAAATATTACTTATAAACAAAAAATGCAAATTGAAGAGGCAGATCGTGCTGCAAAGACACCAGAAAAAAGAGTTGCATCTAGGATTACTGGTGAAGGACAATCAGTGGGAAACGTAACTGGCGATGATTGGGATCGCGGTGATAAGGTAACAGGAACAGAGGGAGCTTCTTCTAGAAAGAGAAACCCATCTAGAGCAGGAAACATGAGTGCAATGCCCCCTTTAGAAGTTAAAAGAAATGAGGAAACAGAAAAACCAGATTTCTTAATAACTGGATCTAGTGGTAATACTCGTGATGGACAACTTGTTACCTTTTCAGGTGGTGCCAGAGGTTAATTAAATAATGCCTTTAAGAGGACTGGCTAAAGCCAAGAACTTCACATTGGGGCCAACAGCTCCAATGAAAACTTTTACTGAAAATATTCATATTCAAACTAAAAAATCAAATAATATAAGAAATCCTGGAAAGTCTCATAAATTAACTAATAATATTCAAAATGAAAATTTATATAGGTATGAAAGTAAAATAAAAAGTGATTTTGACGAAATTGTTCCAACTCTAAAGGAAATTGCTCGAATACAACATCATGAAGATTTTATAAATACGGCTCAGGAAATATCAAAAAAAAATTTGGGAATAGATTTACCCCTTCATGTATTAGATAAATCTTGGGTTAAACCTCTTGATATGAGAGCTCTATATGCATGGTGTGTTTTCAAACAACATGAGAAACTAAGTGATAATTTTTTTAAAAATGATCCTATTGAAGGTGCTGCTGGTAGTAATAGTGCGCAAGATTTTGAAAAATTTCTTTTAGATTGTGGAATACATTTACTTGATATAACTCCTTGTTCAGATGGGCGATTAGCTCATTCAGTCGCATATGTTATGAGAATACCTTTTAGTTCAGTAAGAAGAAGATCCCACGCTGGTGCACTTTTTGATATTGAAAATACAGTAAATAGATGGGTAAAAACTGAACATAAAAGATATAGAGAGAATATCCCTAATGAAGCTCATAAAGATACCAGATACTTAAAAGTTGTAACTTATCATTTTAGTTCAGTAGATCCTTTGCATCAGGGATGTGCAGCTCATGGGAGTAATGACAAGTTAGCTGCAGAAGAAGGTAGAAATAAACTCTATGCTTTCAAAGAGGCTGTAGAGAATAGCTTTTGCTGCGGAGCATCTGTGGATTTAATGTTAATTGGACTTGATACAGACACTGATTCACTAAAAATACATTTTTCAACTAGTGATGGCGATATAGATTTAGAAAAAACTATTTCTACTTTAGAAATTTATAACTCAACAATAAACTTTTCTAAAGATGATGCTGAGAGAGAAATATGTCAGATAATTTCTCAGCAATCTTCAAAAGATAAACTCCAAGGAATAGAAAAGTTTATCTATAAATTAGTTATTAATAATATTTCTCAAATTGATTATGTGAAAAATTTTCATAATGGCTCTTATAATGATATAGGTCATGCCGAGAGATTTATTGGTGTTGGTATAGGTTTCAAAGAAGTACATCTCAGAAATTTAACTTATTTTTCTCATTTAGATACTGTCGAAGAAGGGGCGCCAGATTTAGATGTAGGGGTGAAGATTTTTACTGGATTAAATGTTTCAAAAGATCTACCTATTCCAGTAGTTATAAGATTTGATTACTCTGGCAAAGTAGCTGGTGCAAAAGAGAGAGCAAAAAAAGATTGTGAAAGAGTTAATAATGCGATATCAATTAGATATAAAAATTTAGTTGATCAAGGATTGTTACATACTTGCTCTACTATTAGAGATAGGGACAACATTCATTCCGCCCAAATTATTGGAATGTCTTTAGATAAAAAAACAGAGGAGGCTCACTAGTTATGTTAATTTGCAAGGTTGTTAAACCACTTGTATCTACCAATAGGATTCCTGGTTTTGAACATAAACATCTACAGGTTGTTTTGGATGGATCCTCAAGTAAGGTTGCAGTAGATGCTGTTGGCTGCAAGCCAGGAGATTGGGTTATTTGTGTCGGAAGTTCTGCTGCTAGAGAAGCTGCAGGAAGCAAATCTTATCCAAGTGACTTAACGATTGTTGGCATAATAGATCATTGGGATCCTGATAACTCAAAAAATTAGGAGGAAAGAAATCGTGGAAATAATGAAGGTATTAGGAAGGATGGTATGTACTCAAAGAGTCGCTGGATTAGGTCATATGAATTTAAGAATTTTGGAAAATAATAAGGGAAAGAAATTAGTTGCTGTTGATCCTGTTGGTGCTAGAGAAGGTAACTGGGTTTTTACTGCTAGTGGCTCGGCTGCGAGATTTGCTTGCCCTAATCCAGAAGTTCAAACTGATTTAACAATTGGAGGTATTATTGATTATTGGGAGAGTGATTAAAATTTTTAACTTAAAAAAGTTTATTAAGAAACTTTGCTGACTGTATAGTGTATTTAGACTTTAATAAAGAATTTAATGTGGAATGAAAGAGAATCACCTTTGAGGATTGAAAAAAGATTTGAATTTGAGGAATACTCAAAAATTAGTAAATTTATGGAGAAAATTGAGAAATTATGTAAAGAAAACGATATCTATCCAAATATTAGCTTTGGTAAGAATTTTGTTAGTATTTCAATTTTTTTAGATAATAAAAAAATATCTGATAATGAAAAAGATTTTTCAAAGGATATAGATAAATTTTATTTAGAAGATTAATCCCTTTTAATAATTATTAGGTTTGGCAATATCTCTTTTAATTAAAGCCATTAAATATGTAGGTGCTTTATATCTTCCTGGCAGACATCTATTTAAAGTTTCGAGATGACCCCAACACACTGTCTTTTCTATATCTTTAACTGAGTTGCCTTTTAAAATTAATAATCTAAGAGCTTTACAAAACAAAGGATAGCCTGCTTCTAATTCATCTATATTAAGCTTTGCTGCTGTCATAGACCAAAGAGGAATTACCAATTAATAATCTATACAAATATGGTGCAGAATTGGATCATATTTCAAATTTCTCAATAATTAGAAATTAATCTAGAAATGCAACGCAATCTATTTCAACTAAAACCCCTTTGGGTAGAGATGAAACTTCAACACAAGCCCTTGCTGGAGGATTTTCTATATTGAAAAAGTTGGTATATATCTTATTGACAATTTGAAAATTACTTAGGTCGGTTAAGTAAATAGTTGTTTTAACTACATCCTCAATCTTTGCTCCACCAGCTTTAAGAACAGCTGAAAGATTTTTCAAAACTTGAATAGTTTCCTTCTCAATATCACCCAAACATGTTATTTCATTTAAAGCTGGATCTATAGCAATTTGGCCAGAACAATAAATAAAATCTCCAGCTTTAATTGCTTGATTATAAGGTCCTACTGGATCTGGAGCATTAGATGTTTTAATTACTTGTTTTGGGGACATTTGTTTAAGATGATACCTATCTATTTAAACCCATAAATCTTTATTTGTTCTTAAAAAAGTAAATTCTTCTAAATTTTTTGCTCTTAAGAAAAGGTTTATTTTCATTTCTTCATCTAGTAAAAATGGAATTGTCAATTCATTAAGAGAAAGTTTTTCTTCAACTTGCAAAAGTTTATTTTTTATATCTTGATCTTTGGGCTTGAGATTCAATGCCCACAATAGATTTGCTTTGGTATATTCATGAGCACAATATATTAGTGTATTTCTTGGTAATGACTTTATTCTTTCTAGAGAAGAGTACATTTGTTGAAAAGTTCCTTCAAAAATTCTTCCACATCCTCCCGAAAATAATGTATCACCAATAAAAAGAACAGGATTTTTGCTATTCAAAAAGAAGGCGATATGTGAGCTTGTATGCCCTAATACTTCAATTATTTTTACTTCTTCACCTAAAATATTCAAAATTTCTCCATCTTCTACTGATATATTTTGAAAAGGTATTCGCTTTTTTTCTTTGTAAGAAGCAATTACTTTAACATTTGGCCATCTTTCAATAAGATATTTAGTTCCTCCAATATGATCTGAATGATGATGAGTTTGCAAAATAGCTTTTAAGTTAAAATTGTTTTCATCTATATATTTAATTACTGGTTCGTGTAAAGATGGATCTATAACTACTACTGATTTATCTTTTTCCCAAAACCAAATGACATTATCACTTAAAACTCTTAGTCCTATTATATTGTGAGCTTTATTAAATTCCATTGTTAACTTAGAATGAAGAATGCTTGGAAGAAATTGATCTATGTTTACTATAGCTTTACCAAAAGGAGCTCTGTTAGAAGACTCAATTTCAATTTTTAAAAGAGCTGGGTTAGATTTCTCTGATGCTTTGGAGCAAAATAATAGATCATTAACCTTTGAATCAAGTTGCAATCGGGCTAAAGCTTTATTGGTAAGAAATGGAGATGTTCCTGTTTATGTAAGTTATGGTCAGGCTGATTTAGGTATCGTTGGATATGACGTTTTACAAGAATCTGAATTAGAAGTCGCAAAGTTACTCGATTTGGGATTTGGGGGGTGTCATATGTCCTTGGCGGTTAAGAAAAATAGCAATTATTCAAAACCAACTGATCTGCCTGCGAATTGTAAAGTAGCAAGTAAATTCACAAAAACAGCAAGATCTTATTTTGATGAGTTAAATTTACCTGTAGAAATTGTCCATTTGACAGGATCAGTAGAGCTTGGTCCTATTACAGGTATGGCAGAGGCAATAGTTGATTTGGTAGCAACGGGAAAGACTCTTAAAGAGAATGGTTTAATTAAAATAGATGATCTTTTCTACTCGACGGCAAGACTAATTGGAAATCCTTTATCTATGAGGTTAGATGATAATGATCTCAGAGATACGATTTTATCAATAGAATCGATTAATGCTGTATAGAAGATTAGCTAAATGTTTTTTAATGATTTTAATAGGATTCAAAAGTTAGGTAAATATTTAACTAAAGATAAAAAAACAATATATTTGATATTAATAGTTTTGTTACCTGTATCTTTCTCTGGAGCTATTCAACCACTATTAGTTGGTCAAGCAATTACTATTCTTAAAAATGAAAGTACAGATGTCTGGCTAAGTAAAACTTTCTTTGGGCAGTCAATAAATGCCATAATCTTAACCTTATTAATAACTGTTTTATTTAGGTTGGTTCTGCAAGGATATCAAACTTACAACATCCAAGCGGTGGGCCAAAGATTAACTGCAAGGATAAGAAGAGCACTTTTTGATCATTCAATATCTTTGTCACTTAAGTATCACGATAAAATGCCTGTTGGGAAATTATTAACGAGATTAACCAATGATGTTGATGCTTTAGCTGAGGTTTTTGGAAGTGGAGCGGTTGGAGTTATTGCTGACTTTGTAAGTCTGATAGTGATTTCATTGACAATGCTTTCAATTGATAGAGGACTTGCGATTTTATTGCTCTTGACTCAAATTCCAGTTTCATATTTCATTATTTGGCTTCAAAAACGTTATAGAAGGGCTAATTATCAAGTAAGAGAGGAGTTGTCTCAACTCAACTCTGATTTTCAAGAGAATCTTCAAGGTTTAGAAGTCGTTCAGATGTTCAGAAGAGAGGCTTTCAATAGTAAGAAATTTTCTAATACTGGCGTCGCTTATAAGAAAGCAGTAAATGGAACAATATTTTATGACAGTAGCATTTCCGCATTTATAGAGTGGATTTCGCTTGCCGCAGTTTCCTTGGTTTTAGCAGTTGGAGGGTATCTTGTAACCTCTGGAAATATTGGTTTAGGAACATTAACAACTTTTATTTTATATTCACAAAGACTTTTTGAACCTTTAAGACAGCTTGCAGAAAGATTTACTCAGATTCAAGGAGGTCTTACAGCTGTTGAGAGAATAAATGAATTATTGGATGAAGAAATTCAGATTAAAGACTCTATTTCCGCAAAGCATTTTTCAGAAGATGCCCTGAATTTAAATAATAAGTTTAAGGGTAAAATTGAATTCAAAAATGTTAATTTCTTCTACAATGAAAATGATCATATCCTAAAGGATTTATCTTTCTTGATCAATCCAGGAGAACATGTAGCTTTCGTAGGACCAACTGGTTCAGGTAAAACAACCATAATTAGATTGTTATGTAGATTGTATGAACCTCAATCAGGCGAAATTTTAATCGATGATATAAATATAAAAGATATTCCTATCTCGACACTTAGAAAAATGTTGGGAGTAGTTTTACAAGATACCTTTATATTTAGTGGAAATGTTGCAGATAATTTGAAACTAAGCGCGAATATAGACAATCTTGAATTAGAAAATCTTTGTAAAGAATTAGGATTAAATAATTTGTTAAAAAAATTACCAGAAGGTTTGAATACTTCTCTTAGAGAAAGAGGAGGGAATCTCTCTTCTGGAGAAAGACAACTTCTTTCGGTAGCTCGAGTAGCTATTAGAAATCCTGTTGTTTTGATAATGGACGAAGCTACAGCATTTATGGATCCTTCTACAGAAGCTACTTTGCAGAAAGATCTTGAAAGAATTCTTACAAAAAGAACAGCATTAGTTATAGCTCACAGACTAGCAACTATTGAAAGTTCTGATAAGATTTTAGTTTTAAAAGGGGGAACATTAGTTGAAGAGGGAACACATAGTGAATTAAAAATGAAAAAGGGTTTATATTTTCAGCTCTCTGAGCTTCAGCAAAAAGGATTTGCGAATTTTTAATGATTTTTAGAAAACAAGAGCCATCAATAAAAAAATCGAACAGTATATCGAGAGATAAACTTATAGATATTTATGGTTTAAATTCTTATGAATTCACTCAAAAAAATAAAGAAGAAATTTTTGTATGTAGTAAAAGTAAAGAGTTAGATCTAATAGAGTTAGATCAACTTTTGCAGACTGTTGGATGGAGCAGACGACCAATAAGGAGAGTTAAAAGAGCTTTGGATTTTAGTATTTTGGTGGTTGGGTTATGGTGTCATGACGATAAATTTCCTAGGCTCGTAGGTTTTGCAAGATGCACTGGCGATGGAATTCTAGAAGCAACAGTGTGGGATGTGGCTGTTAAGCCTGTCTATCAAGGGCTAGGATTGGGGAAAGAGTTAATGAAATATATACTAAAAGAATTAAAAAATATTGGCATTTCAAAAGTTACCCTTTTTGCTGATGCGGAAGTGGTTTCATTTTATAAAAGACAAGGTTGGATATTAGAACCAAGAGGCTCTAAATGCGCTTTTTGGTATGCAAATTAATTATTTTTTGTAGTAGTCAGAATATATAGATTTTGTCGATTCACCTTTTAACCATCTTCTTCTAAAGTTCCAGTTCTTAATTGACTGGAGAAAAATATTAGTTCTTTCCCATTTCCTTGAACTTGTAAAAATAGGTAAATTTAATTGCTTTAAAAATTTTTTATTGTTTAATCTCCTAAGAAAATCTACATCCTCCATTAAGGGAATCTTTCTAAAACCATTATTCTTAAGATAAATAGATCTATGAATTATTAAACCTTGGTCTCCATAAGGTTGTTTAAAATATTGGCTTCTTAAATTAACAAGAATTTCGAGGGCTCTGTAAAGTATCTTTTTGTTATTAATTCTAAATTTAAAATAGTAAATATAATTTTTATCTGCCTTTAAAACTGTTTTTATTTTTGTAAACCAATCATGAGTTAATCTAGTATCAGCATGTAAAAATATGAGCCATTCTCCTTTTGAATTTTTAGCACCCATATCTAATTGTAAGCCTCGATTTCTTTCTTTGGATTTATATACTTTCACTCCATAAATATTAGCTATATCAATAGTTTTATCTTCACTACCACAGTCAACAATAAGAATTTCTCCCTCTTTCTGAATGATTGACAAGTCTGAAAGCAATAATGGCAAATTATTGGCTTCATTGATAGTTGGAATGATAACTGAGATTTTAGACAAGTTGATTACTTCCTATCTTCAATATCAATTATTGTATCTATATCTATTTTTTTATTTAAAAACTTATATTTCAATTTTATCGAGGCAAAATTATCAATTGTATTTTGAAGAACATTTTCTTTACTCCACTTGATATTGATAAAAGGTAAATGTAGATGTTTAGATATTATTTTTTCTGATAAACCAATAAGCCAATAACCTCCATCATTAGAAGGCCCTAAAACAAGATCATTTTTTTTAAGCTCTACGATAGTATTCAATAAATCTAGATGGCATAAATCTGGTAGGTCAGTACCAATAAAAATAATATTTTTTATCTTATTTTGTTTACAAAATTTTTGGTTGATAATTATTTGTCTTTTCATTTTTTCTCCCAAGCAACCTTTCCCCTGTAAATTAAATTTTTTAATTCCTAATTCTTTAGACCATCTTCTGCAATTCTTTTCACCTAAACCAGACATAGCTATTGAAATATCAATTAGTTTAATTTTTTGGAGGGATTTCACGACGGAAATAGTGTGCTTGGTCATCACACTTTGTATTTTTGCAGAATTAATTTTACCTATATCTCTCGATAATCTTGTTTTGCATCTTCCAAAACCATGCCATTTTGCCATGATAATAAGTAATGCTTTATCCAATACTTCAACTAGATTTATAATAATTATATGCCTATAAAAAAAATATAAAATTTATTCTTATAAATTTAGAGCATGTTTTGTTAAAAAATTTTAAATTTGTCGTGATCTTATGATTTGATAATGGCCAATTATTAAATTCCCACTAGATTAATAATCTAGAGAATAAAATTTTGCAAGCAACTAATCCTATTTGGGCGGAAGTTCAACAATTACTCCAAAAAACTTTAAGTAAGCCTTCATTTGAGACATGGATAAGGCCTGCCAAATTTAATTGCTTTGAGAATGGTTTATTAACCTTAATAGCTCCAAATACATTTTCCAGTGATTGGTTAAGAAAGAATTATTGTGAAACTATCGAAAAAGCTGCAAAAGAAATTTGCGGCCATGATGTAAAAGTTGTTTTTAAGTCTGAAACAAATACCAGCAGCGATTTAACAAATAAAGAGAGCCTAAATGAAAAGAACTTTAACCATAAAACAAAATCTTTTTCTAGTAATAGACAAGATAATTCTTCAAAAAATCAATTCAAAAATCCCAACGGTTTAAATTTACGCTATGTCTTTAAAAGATTTGTTGTAGGTCCAAATAGTAGGTTGGCTCATGCCGCAGCTTTAGCAGTTGCCGAATCTCCTGGGAGAGAATTTAATCCATTATTTATTTGTGGTGGAGTAGGTCTTGGTAAAACTCATTTAATGCAAGCAATAGGTCATTATCGCGTAGAAATAGATCCAGAAGCAAAAGTCAAATATGTATCTACAGAGACTTTTACTAACGATGTTATTAGTGGTATAAGGAGAGATGGAATGACAGCTATTCGAGATAAATATAGAAATGTAGATTTGATTTTAATAGACGATATACAGTTCTTAGAAGGTAAAGAGTATACACAGGAAGAATTCTTTCATACTTTTAACGCTCTTCACGAATCAGGAAGTCAAATAGTTATTGCAAGTGATAGACCTCCTAATCAATTGTCGGGAATTCAAGAGAGATTAATTTCTAGGTTCTCAATGGGTATGACTGCAGATATTCAACCCCCTGACCTTGAGACGAGGACAGCTATTCTTCAAAAAAAGGCAGAACAAGAGAGGATGAGTCTTCCAAGAGATTTAATTCAATTTATAGCAGGAAGATTCACTTCGAATATTCGAGAATTAGAAGGAGCATTTACTAGGGCTGTTGCATTCGCTTCAATAACAGGCTTGCCAATGACAGTCCAATCAATCGCTCCAATGCTTGATCCAAATAGTGTTGGAGTAGTTGTAACTCCAAAACAAGTTATTAACAAAGTTTCAGATTTCTTTAAAGTTTCTATTGATGAATTGATTAGTTCAAGTAGAAGAAAACCAGTAAGTCAAGCTAGGCAAATAGGCATGTATCTTATGAGACATGGAACTGATTTGAGCCTACCAAGAATTGGAGATGAATTTGGGGGAAAAGACCATACAACGGTAATGTATGCTATCGAACAAGTTGAAAAAAAATTGTCTATTGATCCTAATATTGCAAGTCAAGTTCAAAAAATAAGAGATTTACTTCAAATAGATTCAAGAAAAAATTTATAGTTAACTAGAAATGAAATTTCTAGGATCTTGATCATATCTATGATTTAGAGGGATCTTATCTATTTCATTGTTATCACTTAGTAATTCAATTTTATTTAATGATTGTCTTAATAACCTTGCAGAAATAATTGGCATATCTCTTGGAACTGAGATTCTATTTTTTAAATATCTCAGAGATTTGCCTGAGAGTTTCTTAGGGATTCTTACTTCACCTGTGATCATATGTGTTAATGCTGATCTCAATGATTCTTCAAAGAATTCTTTATCGTATGGATTTACTTTTATTAAATTATCTTTATGCTTAATTACTCTTTCAAGAGCAAATCTAGAGTAATATTTTGAATCATAATTTTTATTTAATTCTAAATTACCAAGGCCCTCTCCAGTATCTATTGACTTAGAGAAAACAATCTGTTTTTCATTGCTTTCTTTATAACATCCACCCATCTGGGGCGGTAAATCATGAGAATGAGTATGAAAATCTCCTTGAGTGCCTCTGTAAGCACTTGTCCCTTCAAAAAGGGTAAGCCATTTATCTACATATGGGTAATTAGATCTTAAATTAAACCCTTTATAATAGGTAAGTGATGCATTCATTCTCTCCATATAGGGAATAAAAATTATATCTCCAACACCAGGCTCCGTATCACCCGTATTAGATACTGATGGATCAATAAACCCTGATTTTGATCTACTTAAGATTTCATCGAGTTTAGAAATGGATTCTTTAAATCTTTTTTTTCTAAAAGAGTTATCTATAAAATTAAAGCTTTCTCGGCAGAGCCAATTACACCAGGATCTGAAAATTTCTCTTTCTAACTCTCGAATTTTGATAAGGTGACTAGATGTAATAAAAGATCCAAGTGTTCCAAATTCATTTTCTAAAAAAGCTATGATATCGTCGCTTTCAGTTACAACTTTCCCATTAAATTCAATCGCAGGTAATTTCCCTGATCTGACTTTATCAAGGAACCAACTTTCTTTTTGACCGTAGCAAAACATATTTATTTTTTTGACTCTGTACGGAATTCTTTTATATTCAAGCCATAACCATATTTTCTGACAGTAAGGACACCAAGAATGCCTATCCCTATAGAGGGTAACTAATACATCATTTTCACTATGTCCAAATAATCTTAAATTTGCGTAGGAATTATTTATACCATTGACTCTATCAAGATCTTCAACTTCAAATTTATTTAAATCATCCCATGTCAAAATCCCATTCATTATTTGAATTAAAGCTATAAACTAACGTTATAATAATTGATTAAAAAAAGTCTTGGAATTTGAATTTGATTTAATTGTTGTTGGCGCTGGATCTGGAGGACTCGCGGCGGCTAAACGTGCGGCTAGTTATGGAGCAAAAGTCGCAATCATAGAAGCAAATCAAATAGGAGGAACTTGTGTGATAAGGGGATGTGTACCTAAGAAATTAATGGTTTATGCAGCTAAAAGTAAAAAAAATATGGATTCTTCTGAAGGATATGGATTAAAAAACGAAGGTATTAATTTTGAATCAAATATTTTGTTGAAGAATGTTAGAGAGGAGGTTTCAAGATTAAGTAATTTACATAGAAATTCTTTAAAAAAGTTGAATATAACTATTTTTGAAGGCTTAGGAAGATTTATTACTCAAAATGAATTAGAAATTATTTGTTCAAACACAAAGAAAATTAAAAACAAAATAAGTTCAAAAAAAATTCTTATTTCAGTTGGAGGTAAACCAAAGAAATTAAATATTCCTGGGGTAGATTTGGCATGGACTAGTGATGATATTTTTGAATTAGAAAAGTTTCCTAAATCAATATTAATAGTAGGAGGTGGATATATTGCTTGTGAATTTGCTTCTATTTTCAGAAATTTAGGTACTGAAGTAACTCAATTAATTAGAGGTCAACATTTACTTAATGGTTTTGATGAGGATCTTTCTTCATGCCTAGAGGAATCACCTGCTTTTACTGAAATCAATATAATCCCCAATACTCAATTAAATTCTATCAAAAAAGTAAATGGAAATCTGGAATCTACCCTAGACTCGGGAGATAAACTCCTAACTAATAACATCCTTATCGCTACAGGAAGAGAACCAAATCTTTTGCCTTTAAATTTAGATTTTTTAAATCTAAAGATGGATGGCCAATATTTAGATGTCGATGAACTTAATCAAACAAGCAACGCAAATATTTTTGCAGTTGGCGATATCATAAATAAGCCAAACTTAACTCCAGTAGCAATAGAACAAGGGAGAGTTTTTTCGGATAATTTTTTTAATGACCAAAAAAGAAAAGTAAATTATGAATATATTCCTAAGGCCGTTTTTACTATTCCAGAAATTTCAACAGTTGGCTTAAGTGAGAAAAGAGCTAAAGAGATTTACTCTGAAAAAAATATAAAAATTTTCAAATGCAAATTTACCCCTATGTCTAATACCTTTAAAAAGAATAAATCAAAATGTATGTTGAAGATTGTAGTTCATAAGCTAACTGACAAAGTCCTAGGATGTCATATGTTTGGAGAAACATCGTCTGAGATTATTCAAATGGTATCAATTTCATTAAATGCAGGGATAACAAAAAAAGACTTTGATATTACTATGGCTTTGCACCCAACTATCTCAGAAGAATTTGTGACTATGTATGGATAAAATTATGAATTAGAAAATTTCAATTTTTCTTGAACAATCAGAAATATTATAAGTAATGCAAAGTAAATAAATAAACCTATCCTTAATTCAGAAAGGAAGTTAAATTCATTCAGGAAAAGTATCTTATCGAGAATGTAGAAAATATAAAGATTAAGCAAAATAAATCCTTCAATTCTTGTGATTTTCCCTTTGCTCCAGAAAATCGGTAAGCATGCAAAGGTAGTTAAAACCATAAAAGGTAAGTCAACTTTTATTAGACTCTGTTCAATTACTAAACCATTAAATCCTGAAAAAATACTGCAACTTCCAAGGATTAAAAGTTGATTAAGTAAATTACTTCCTATTACATTCCCAATCGCAAGATCTGTTTTGCCTTTAAATGCAGCAATTATTGAAGTTACTAATTCTGGTAAAGATGTCCCAGTTGCGACGATAGTTAAACCAATAACAATTTCATTTATACCCAAAAGAGTAGCGAGCGTTTGAGAACCATTTACTAAAATATTTGAACCAAAGCTTAAAAGAAATATACCCAATATTAACTTTAGTAAAATATTCATTTTCCCTTTATAGTTATCTTTTAATTCTTCTATCTCTGGTTCAGCATCTTTTGTCTCCTCTCCTTTTTCATTGACGGTATTGATTTCCCATATTGTATTTAAGATTAAACAAAATATTAGAAATACCCCTGCTTGCAATGTTAATAAGCCTGTTGATGACATAGCCCAAACTGCACAAGAAATTGCCATTAAAAGAGGCACATCTCTTCTGACAATTCTGCTTTTTACCTTAAGAGGTGTTATCAATGAGCTTATGCCCAAAACAACTAGAACATTAAAAATATTGCTTCCAATTACATTGCTTGCCGCAATCGAATCACTGCCTTTTAAAATTGAACTTAAACTTACCAGCAACTCAGGAGAGCTTGTTCCAAGAGAAACAACTGTTAATCCAATTACTATTTGAGGTATTCCTAAAATTAAAGATAAAAATATGGCTCCTTGAATAAAGAACTCTCCTCCAGCAAAAAGTAAAATTACTCCTAAAACTATTTCTATTATTGGAAATAAAAAATCACTCATATTTAGGATTTCAATTAGATAATAAAAATTTTCATAATTGGTTAATAACTATCCTCGAATATCTATAATTTATTGTCAATTTTAATTTGCTGTTAAAATTGATTAAATAGAAAAAATTTTGAAGACTTTAAACATAATAAAACCTGATGATTGGCATTTACATTTAAGAGAAGGTCTTGTATTAAAAAATATCATTCAGTTTACTTCGGAATATTTTGGAAGAGCCATTGTTATGCCAAATACTAAAAGTCCCATAACATCAATCAATAGAGCTATTTCTTATAGGAAATCTATTGTTGAAGCGCTACCAGAAAGTTCTAAGTTTGAACCATTAATGACAATGTATCTTACAGATGAGACTGATAAAGGGGAACTAATTAATGGTTTTAAAAATAATGTTTTTTTTGCAGCAAAATTATATCCTGCTAATGCCACAACAAATTCCAGTCATGGAGTAAGGAATATAGAAAATCTATATAAGATCTTTGAATTAATGCAAGATTCTGCAATGCCTCTTTTAATTCATGGGGAAGTGACTGATTCTGAAGTTGATGTATTCGATAGAGAAGAAGTTTTTATAGATAAAGAACTTTCTCAAATAACCAAAAGATTTCCAAAATTAAAAATCGTTCTAGAACATATAACCACCTCTTACGCAGTGGATTTTGTGCAAGAAAATAATATTGGAGCTACTATTACTCCGCATCATTTGCATATAAATAGAAATGCAATGTTTTTTGGAGGCTTAAATAGTGATTTTTACTGCTTACCAGTTGCTAAGAGGGAAAATAATAGACTCGCTTTAAGGAGAGCGGCAACAAGTGGGGAAAAATGTTTTTTCTTGGGGACTGACTCTGCTCCACACCTTAGGAAGTGGAAGGCTTTTTGTGGATGTGCAGGCATTTTTAATTCGCCAGTAGCAATAGAAAGCTACTTAACAGTTTTCGAAGAGGAGGATGCTCTAGATAATTTTGAAAAGTTTGCAAGTTTGAATGGTCCTAATTTTTATAATGTCCCACCAAATAAAGAAAAATTAAAATTAGTTTCTAGACCTAACAAAATTAAAGAATATATTGATGTTGTTGAAGAAAAAAATATTGTGGGACAAATAAAACCATTTCATGCAGGTGAAACTTTACATTGGCAAGTAGAAGGAATAGTAAATTAAAAAATTAGATTTAATCTGACAATTAAAAGTGTAAATATTCCAATTTTTCTTGGTTAAATGGGTTACTTTCAGCTACGATTAGAAAGAGCAAATTCCTTCGGGAGTGTGGCGGAATTGGTAGACGCGCCGGACTTAAAATCCGTCGAGCGATTTAGCTCGTGGGGGTTCAAGTCCCCCCACTCCCATTATTTAATTATTTATTTTTAGTTCTGACGATAACTTCCAATAGTTGTTATGTTTTAACTAAGCAACCATAAATTAAAATGGAAAGTTTTTTCAATAATTCATTCGCTACTTTAATTGCTTATATCGGAATTATTTCTACCTATTTATTGGTTATCCCATTGTTACTATTTTACTGGATGAATAATAGATGGAATATTATGGGCAAATTTGAAAGATTAGGAATTTATGGCCTTGTATTTCTTTTCTTTCCAGGTTTAATTTTATTTTCTCCATTCTTAAATCTCAGACTAAAAGGAAGTGGTAAAGGGTAAATAATTGACTAAAGGAAAAGTTATACAAATAGGTTTATTTATTTCATTAATAGGATTAATTAGTTATAAATTTGGACCGCAAATTGGTATCGATAATTTTACAGCCACTACTCTATCAAGTTGTATCTTGATTTTGATTGTTATTACTTGGGTAACATCTTATGTTTATAGAGTTGTAAATGGAAAAATGACTTTTATGGAACAAAGGAAGCGTTATAGAAAAGAGTATGAAAAAGTTGTTAATGATAAACTAGAAAACAAATTCAACTCATTGTCAAAGGAAGAGCAGCAAAAACTTATGGAAGATTTAGAGAAAAATCCATAAATTTTTTAATAGGCAAAAACAAAATTCATGAAAGATAGCAAAATGCAAATCACTAAAAATGAATCTTTATCAAAAGTAGATAAGAAGTTTTGTGAGTTAAAAAATAATAAAAAATTAGCTTTAATGCCCTTCATAATGGCTGGGGATCCCAATATTGAAATAACGTCTGAGATTTTATTAAAGTTACAAGAAAATGGAGCTGACCTTATTGAATTAGGCATCCCATACAGTGATCCACTCGCAGACGGACCGGTTATTCAAGTGGCGGCCTCTCGCGCTTTAAAGTCAGGTACTAACTTAAGAAAAGTAATTGCACTCTTAGAATCTTTAAAAGGTAAATTAAATATTCCCATCATACTTTTTTCTTACTTAAATCCTTTACTATGTTTTGGCTTTGAGCATTTTTGTGAGATGGCATCTAATGCTGGAGTTTCTGGACTAATAATTCCTGATCTCCCGTTAGAGGAGGCTTATAAATTTTCTAAAATAGTTAGTAACCATGCTATGGACTTGATTTTATTGGTGGCTCCAACAACTCCTTTTGAAAGAATGAAGAAAATATCTAATCATACAAAAGGCTTTACTTATTTAGTAAGTGTTACAGGTGTCACAGGTGAGAGAAACAAAATGGAAAGTAGAGTTGAAAATCTTATTGCTAAATTAAAAGAAGTAAACACAAATCCAATTGCTGTTGGTTTTGGGATATCCACCCCTGAACATGTTAATAAAGTTCGTAATTGGGGAGCAGATGGAGTAATTATTGGGAGTGCATTTGTAAAAAGAATTTCTAGTTCAAGTGAAAAAGATGTTGTTAATCATGTTGGTAAATTTTGTAAAGATATGCGTTTAGCTGCCGATCAAAAGAAATAAACATAAAGATAATATATTGGCAAAAAACAAATTAACTAATTAGGGATTAAAAATTAATTATTAATTTATTTTTGTATCTTTAAGATTCTTCGGTAGGTAGTAATTTTATTTGTTTTCTTCCAAGCTTAATTTCAAATTCATCACCTGCTTTTAAATCTAAAAGAGCTGTATAGGCTTTGCCAATCAAAAGATTCCCATTCCCTTGTACTGTGGCTATGTAACTTAATTTTCTTCCTCCTTTACCAATCCCATCTAATTCATTGTCATTGCTACTTTTATAACCTTGAGCAATTGCAATAGCTTTATAATAAGCATTAAAGTTTAATCTTTTCTTCCCATTTTTGGAAGTGGAGAAATATCCACAAGCTAGAACTCTTTCTGATTCACTAACGCCCTTAAGTTCTTTAGTCTTAGCAATTAATTCACTTCCAGTGAGCATAATAATAAATACATCTACTTAAATAACATAGCAATTTGTGCGTAATTTATGCAATTATTAATTATATTTTTATTCAGTTAGTTGCCTTAAAAAAATGGAAAAGTTTGTTGTATTTGGTAGATATTGTGAAGATGCAATTAATAAGAGGGAACCCTTCCGAGAAAAGCATCTTGAGAGACTTAAATCTTTAAAAGATAAAAATATTTTAGTTACTTTAGGACCCACAAAATGTACACAATATTTATTTGGCATTTTTAATGCTGATGATGAAAGCCAAATGAGATATTTAATTGAAGAAGACATATATTGGAAAAAAGGTATATGGATTAATTATGATATTTATCCATGGGTAAAGGCTTTTTAAATATAATTTTTAATACGAAAAAATTGTATTTATTTATTATTTAGTAGAATAAAAAGAATATTTGAATATTTTTTATCTTTAAGTTCAATGTTTAATTAGAAAGTTATTTATGCCTTATTACTTTTGAGTGATATTAACCTTTTTATTTTTTAAAATGCTGCTGAAAATATAAATTGGAAGAGTATAAGTTATTTAAAAAAAAATCATAAAAATATTTATTCTTTAGCATCTTGATTTATCTGGTTTACTAAAGAGTCAATATCTAACTGATTATATGGTTGAGTTTGTTTTGTTTCCTTATTATCATTTTTGATATCGTTTAACCAATTTTGTTCAATCTTTATGAGATTTTTTGCAATGTTGAATATACCACCTTTTTTATATAGATCTTTGACTTTTAGAATAATCTCAGAGGTTCTACTAGATTTAATATTTAATTCATACGCCAAATCTTTTTGATTAAATCCATGGGATTTCAACCAATCCTTAATGAAGTAGATTAGTTCTTTTTCTTCCTGTTGAGATAATTTACTCATTCAATAAAAAGGGAATAATCTATTGAGCTTGTTTCGTGCTCTTGCTCTTATTGAAGGAGTCATGTATTTACTCCAGATACTAAGTACTGCTGTGAGGGCTACAAAATCATCACTAAAACCAACTATTGGCATAAAGTCAGGGAAAAGATCAAATGGCATAATTAAATAGGCTAGTGCAGCCATTAAAGAAACTCTTACTTGAGCTGGAGTATAAGGATCTATAGCCATTTCCAAAACTTCTAAGGCAGGCTTGGCAATTGTTCTTCCTGCTTTAATAAGAATCCTGATAATGATATTTTCATCAAATGTTGAACTTTCTAAAACTTCAGCATCATAAATTTCTTTTTGATTTTTGTAATTCTCTTTCATCCTTATAAAATGAAATTTTAAATGTTTTGACTGGAAATTTTTAGCTAATACTATCGACTAATCCATTTTGTATGCCCGCCTTTCTTAGTTTTCTTAATGCACGTTGTACGACTTGTCGGCAATATTCCCTACTACAACTCATGTGTCTTGCAACTTCAGCTAATGTTCTCCATTCATTTGAACCGTCTAAACCAAATCTAAGGCTTACTATCTTTCTTTCTTTCTCAGTTAAATTTGCTTTATCTAGTAACTTCCAAGCTGAAGCTGTTCTTTCGGCTAATTCCGCTAACTCCATGGGAGGAGTTTGATCACATGGAAGAATGTCAACTAACTCAGATGGATCAGATTTAGATTTTACAGTGCCTTGAAGACTGACAGTAATACTTCTCAATTCACAAGAGAGGAGTTCGTCAATTTCTTCTTTAGTTATTTTCATTTCTTCAGCAAGCTCATTGCTAGTAGGAGGAATACCCTTAAGTTGCATAAGCTTTGATTTGGCTGATCTTAATTTTGTAAGTTTTTCATTGATATTAACAGGTATCCTAATTGTTCTACTTTGAGTTGATAATGCTCTATTTAATCCTTGCCTAATCCACCAATAAGCATAGGTGGAAAATCTGTGCCCCCTAGAGGGATCATATTTTTCTACAGCCCTTGTAAGGCCTAATGTACCTTCCTGAATTAGGTCAAGCAATTCTAGTCCTTTCCCTTGATATCTCTTGGCAAGATTCACAACTAATCTTAGATTGGCTGTTATCATCTCATTTTTGGCTTTTTCACCAATTTTGATCTTTTTTCTTTCAGCTTCTGAATATTCACAAGCGGCCCCTTTACCACCTGCCTCTTGACATCTATTAACAAGCACCACCATTTCTTGGACTTTTCTGCCCATAGTGAGTTCTCTTTCGGGAGTCAAAAGTTGGTGACGCCCTATTTCACCAAGAAAATCGCTTAATGAACTCACGATTTACCTCTTTATTGATATATTCAACTTAGGGTTAATTCATTAATAAGCCATACATGTAATAATTAATTAATAATTAATTAATAATTATTAACTGATTTTATTGATATTTTTTACTCATATTTTTGAATTAAATATCTATAAAATTCTTAATTTTTATTATTTAAGCTTTTCTTCTTGATTCTAGAACAGCAAGAATATCTCTCCACTCAACACCTTTGTGCATAAGGGCTACTTGCAGATGATAAATTAAATCAGCAGCTTCATTCGAGATTGAATTTTTGTCATTATCTTTGCAAGCCATTATAAATTCAGCGGATTCCTCTCCTATTTTTTTTAAAATAGTATTACTGCCTTTTGTTAATAAATAATTTGTGTAACTATTTTCTGAAGGATTTATTGATCTTTTCTTAATTGTATTAAATAATTCAGAGCAAATATTTGAGAATGGAATTGTTTTTTTCTCTTTTTTATCATTTTGATTAATTTGGATTTCGTTGAAAAAACAACTTTTTTCACCAGTGTGACAAGCGCCTGAACCATTTTGTTCAATTAAGAGGATTAGGGCATCATTATCACAATCGAATCTTATCTCCTTAAGTATTTGGGTACTTCCACTTGTGGCTCCCTTTCTCCAAATTTCGGATCTTGATCTACTCCAGTAATGAACGTTTTTGGTTTCAAGAGTCTTTGTCAATGATTCTTTATTCATCCAAGCAAGCATAAGAATTGATCCGTCTAACCAATCTTGTGCTATTGCAGGGATTAATCCATAATTATCAAAGTGTAGATCTTCTATCGAAAAATTAGTTGAATTAGTCATTATGTTTGGTATGTTAAATCCTACTCAATGTGTTTTATTAAAAATTATCCTAACAGTTGATTGATGTATATTCATTCT
>QCLW01000007.1 GCA_003214235.1 Prochlorococcus sp. AG-418-F16 | reverse complement strand
GGGTTTAAGATATTTTCTACTAGTAGTCATAATAAAAGCTCTAAAGAATCTTCAAAGCCCTACTGGGAAATTGATTGGACTAAACCTACTGCATTAATTTTGGGTAATGAAGGTGAAGGGATTCATAAAAAAATTCAAGAAGCTTTTAATGAAACAATTTCAATTCCGCATAGTGAGCTTGTAGAATCATTGAATGTGGCTTGTGTTGCAGTTCCATTATTACTAGAACGAAAAAGAGTCGCATATACTTCTAATACATAGATAAAAAGTGACTGATTCAAGTTTTGATTTTGATTTAATCGTAATAGGAGCGGGATATGGAGGTTTCGATGCCGCTAAACATGCTGCTGGTAAGGGGCTGAAAGTCGCAATAGTAGAATCTTCTGAGATGGGAGGCACTTGTGTTAACAAGGGTTGTGTTCCCTCTAAAGCTCTTTTGGCTGCAAGTGGAAAAGTTAGAGAAATTGCTGATCATGAACATTTAGCTAAATTTGGTATTCATGCGTCCCCAGTAAGGTTTGAGAGATCAAAAATCGCAGATCACGCAAATAATTTAGTTTTAAATGTAAGAGAAAATTTAACAAAAACTCTCAAAAGGAGTGGAGTTGAAATTATTTTGGGCATTGGAAGACTTGAAGGAAATCAAAAAGTGGGTGTGAGAGATAAAAACGGAATTGATAAAATCTTCACATCTAAAAATATTGTTATAGCAACTGGTTCTTCTCCTTTCGTGCCTCGTGGAATTACTTTGGATAATAGGACTGTATTTACTAGTGATGATGCTGTTAAACTTGAGTGGCTACCAAGGTGGATAGCTATTATTGGAAGCGGATATATAGGATTGGAATTTGCTGATGTTTATACCGCGCTAGGTTGTGAAGTTACCATGATCGAGGCTTTGGAAAATATTATGCCAACATTTGATCCAGACATTGCAAAAATTGCTAAGAAGAACCTTATTCAATCAAGAGATATAGATACAAAATCAAATGTCTTTGCGACAAAAATAACACCTGGATGTCCTGTCAAAATAGAACTGACGGATGCAAAATCTAAAGAAGTTATAGAAACTTTAGAAGTTGACGCTGTACTAGTAGCAACTGGCAGAATTCCTAATAGTAATAACTTAAATCTTGAGTCTGTTGGGATTGAAACAGTAAAAGGTTTCATTCCTATAGATGATCAAATGAGGGTTAAAAATGGTGAGGAAACAATACCTAACATTTGGGCTGTTGGAGATGTAACTGGTAAACTAATGCTTGCCCATACAGCCGCAGCGCAAGGTACTATTGCTGTTGATAATATTTGTGGTGGCAACTTCGAAATTAACTATAAGAGTATCCCTGCTGCAACATTTACTCATCCTGAGATAAGTTCAGTTGGTCTCTCTGAAGCTGAAGCTAAAGAAATATCGGCAAAAGAAAATTTTACTTTGGGAGTTGTCAAAAGTTTCTTTAAGGCTAATTCAAAAGCATTGGCTGAATTGGAGAGTGATGGAATGCTTAAGTTGATTTTCAATAAAGATAATGGAAAAGTATTAGGTGCTCATATTTTTGGGTTACATGCAGCTGATTTGATTCAAGAAATTTCGAACGCTATTTCAAGGAATCAAGATGTAATTGAATTATCTACAGAAGTACATACTCATCCCACTCTTAGTGAAGTAGTTGAGGTCGCATATAAACAAGCGGCTTCTCAAGTAAAATAGAATTTACACTTAATGGAAATAAGACGCAGGCCACCAAATCCAACAGTTAGGGTAGAAAATTTAGAATATGCTGTACCTCACAGAGAGGCACAAGCAAAAAATATTCTCGAAGAAATTGTATGGTATAAGGACTTTGAAATTAAAAATTTTAAAAAAATAGTTTCTTTGGAAGATCTAATAAAGAAGATTAGTAACCTTCCCGCTCCTAAAGATTTTTATAAAAGTATCTTGGAGTCGAAAATAAAACCAGGAGTGATTGCTGAAATAAAAAAAGCTAGTCCAAGTAAAGGTGTTATCAGAGAAGATTTTAATCCTGAAGAGATAGCTCCTTGTTATGAAGGATTAGGCGCATCATGTATCTCAGTATTAACCGATAAAAGGTTTTTTCAAGGTAGTTACGAAATACTTGAAACTGTAAGGAAATCAACTAATCTCCCTCTACTCTGCAAAGATTTTATTATTTCTGCTTATCAGATTTATAAAGCAAGGGTATCTGGTGCTGATGCAATATTATTAATCGCGGCGATTTTAAGCGATGACGATTTAATTTATCTAAAAAAAATTGCTGATAATTTAAGGATGAGCGTTCTTGTTGAAGTCCATAACGAGAATGAATTAGAAAGGATATTAAAGTTAAAGTCTTTTAATTTGATTGGAATAAACAATAGGGACTTAAAAACTTTTAAAACAGAGTTAAAAACATCAATAGAATTGATGAATACATATTCAGATATATTTTTAAAACAAAATATTCTTCCCATTAGTGAATCCGGAATTAATTGTGCCGAAGACATAGAGTCGCTTGTTTCTATTGGAATTAAGGGAGTATTAATTGGTGAAACTTTTATGAGAGAAAGTGATATTGAAAAATCTTTCAAGAAATTATTTAACTCAAATTAATTTTGACTCCAAATCGTGCTATAAAATTTAATAAACAGAGTTGTACTGAATATATATGCAGGCTGTAATATTAACCGGCATCGTTGCAGGATTTGTGCATGTAGTTAGTGGTGCTGATCATCTAATAGCAATGGCGCCAGTAGCTATTAATAATCCCAAAAAAGCTCTTGAAAGTAGTTTCTCATGGGGCTTAGGACACTCTTCTGGAGTTCTCTTATTAGCTTTTCTCGCTATTTTTATTAAGGACATTACGCCATTAAACAAATTCTCCAATATTGCTGAATTCCTAGTTGGAATTTCTCTTCTAATTGTTGGAGTATTTGCTATTAAGAATTCTTTTCAATTAAGTATGCATTCCCACTCTCACAAGCATGAGAATGGGATTGCTCATCGTCACTTTCATTTCCATGTTAAGGAACAAAAAAATACTAATAAGCACTCACATGCTTTAACAGGTTTAGGCTTACTCCATGGTATAGCAGGAGGTTCGCATTTTCTTGCAGTTCTACCTGCATTAGCTCTACCTTTAACAAGTGCTTGCTTTTATTTGATTTCATATTTAATTGGTTCATTAATAAGTATGAATCTTTTTACTTGTTTAATATCTTTGACGACCTTTAACGCAAGTCAAAAATTTATTAAAAGATTAATAGCTGGTGCAGGAGGGCTTTCCTTCTCCATGGGATTATTTTGGATTCAAAGAAGTGCTTCTATCTTTTTGAATTAAAAAACTTTTTAATTTAGGACTGATTAGTTTAGAGGTGACAATCCCAATGATTTTTTCGTTATTTACTAATCCAAATTTATTACTATCTTCACTAAATTCAACATTGTCACCAAAAACTTCAATGCTATTTTGATTCACTAAATTTATTCTTTTAATGAGGTTATTATTTTTAAGTGGATGATTGAAGATAACTATTTGTCCAGGTTTAGGATCTGATTTGCCTTCCTTATAATTTTTAAAAAATACAATATCTCCTTCTTTGAGGGAAGGTAACATAGAATCACCGCTAATAATGGCGGTTTTTCTTAAGCCTAAGAAAAATAAAATTAAGTCAAAAAAACTTTTGAAAATAATTCTGATTAACTAGCTTTTACAAAAGCGTCTGATCTTCCTTTTGAAGCCCAGAAAATATTATGAATCTTTTCTACATAACTCATGAGTTCTTCAGCTTGAGCTAAATCAATATTAACTTTGCATGCGCTGCATAATTTAGCCGCCTTCCAAATGGTTTCATGTAAGTCTGGATAAGTTTCTAAGTGAACTGGTTTAAAGTAATCTGTCCACAAAATTAGAATTTCTTTCTTTGTTTCTTTTGCTTGCTCTTCTTTAACTGCAACATATCTAGAAAATGTATTACTGTAAGTAGCCCACTCTGCTGAATCAGTGCTAGAAGGAGCTTCTAATGAAATAAGTTTTTTTGTCATTGATAAAACTGCTTCAGCAGCAACTCTTGTAGATGCTGGATCATAAACACCACAAGGACCATCACAGTGAGCATGGACTGTCATTGGGGATTTTTTATTTAGAAAAGAATTGATGAATTTACTTAACATTTCAAATATTTGGTGTTGTATATATATTACTTGCAGATTAACTAAATTGAAAAGTCTTAGATATTTTTCTTACTTAATTTAATTGACTTTTAATAATTCAACTTCAAATATCAAAGTTGCATTGGCGGGTATAACACTTCCTGCCCCTCTTGATCCGTATCCCAGTTCAGGAGGTATTGTTAATTTTCTTTTGCCTCCAACTTGCATCCCTGCGACACCTTCGTCCCAACCTTTTATTACTCGTCCAGCTCCTAAGGGAAAGCTGAATGGAGCTCTACCGATACTAGTATCAAATTGCGTCCCGTCTTCTAAAGTTCCTGTATAATTTACAGTCACTGTTTGCCCAGCAGTAGCTTCATCTCCTTCCCCATTTACGATATCCGAAATAATTAGACCACTTTCTGTAGTCCTTGAATTGCTTTCTGATTGTGTTTCTTCTGCCATAGCGAAAAGGATAGGATTTGGATCTGATGGGTCTAGCTCAAATAAATTATTATTTGAAACATTTGATGATTTTGCAACAGGTGTTTTTTGAATTAACTGAGTTTCTGATTCGGCAGCATTAACAACTTGTGGTGAATTAAATTGACTGAAAAGAGTTAATGAAACACAAAAAACAAAAACTGCAAAACTAATAAAGACTTCTCTCACTTAAATTTTGAAAGTTACTAAAACTAAGTTTACAGAATAAAGGTACAATAAATGCGTGATTATAAATTTAATTTCGTAATTTTAGATTGTTAATCCCAACTCATATTAAAAGTTTAAGACAATATTTTTACCCTTGTTTAGGTGGGATTTTAGGAGGAATCTCAGTGTCAACTCACTTGTGGCTGATTTTTATGCCGATATCTTTATTTATTTTATGGGAGGGAAGTGAAAGAAAAATAGCCAATTTTTGGTGGGGCTTTTTCTTTGTTTTGATAAGTCATTCATGGTTATATGATCTTCATCCATTGACATGGCTCGGTTTTTCATGGTTTGCAAGTTTAATAATTGCTATTTCAATATTATTATTTTGTGCTTTTTGGGGTGGGTTATTAGTTTATTTATGGGGGCTATTAGTTGAAATGATTTTCTGGAAAGAGGATGTTTTTAAAATGAAAATTATGCCTTTAACCATAAAAGTATTTTTTTTATCTTTGACTTGGGGAATTGGTGAATTGATACTTTCTCAAACACCTTTTTTCTGGATAGGTTTAGGTGAAAGTCTAGTCCCTGGTGATATTTATCTTGCTGGTTTGGCAAAATGGATTGGTTCAAGTGGTTTATGCGTATTACAAATATTGATTGGATTTTGGATTTTTTTTAGTCACGGTAGATGGAGAAGAAAACTTAATTTTAAAAAAATATTTATTTTTGGACTTTTGATAATTGTTTTCTTACATTTATTTGGGGGCCTAACAAATCCAATAAAAAGAAATTCTGAATTTCCTGTAGCTATTTGGCAAACAAATATCCCAACAAGAGAAAAATTAAAAATAGATGATGAGTTTATTAAAGAAAAACAATCTATTGCTCAAGAATATGCTTTAGCCAATCAAGCAAAACTTCTTGTTGCTCCTGAAGGAACTCTATCTAATAATTTTTATTTACCTAAAGGCATTAAAGTTAATACTTTGGCAGGAGGTTTCAGAAATTACGATAATGAGTTAAGAAGCTCTTTACTAGGATTTCAAATTGGAGATAAATCTTTTACCTCTTTCATAGATAAAAATAGACTTGTCCCATTAGGTGAAAAAATACCTAGATTTCTAAATAGTTTTTCAAGAGGATTATCTGCAGTAGGAGGAATTCAACCAGGTTCTGATTCAAGATTTTTCGATCCTAAATTTACACCCCCATTAGCAGTAGCTATCTGTTACGAAATTAGTGATGGAGTGAAAATAAGAAAGGCTATTAATAGCGGGGCAAAACTAATAATAACTGCAGCAAATTTAGATCCCTATCCAATTAAGCTGTCTAATCAATTCCTATCTTTGGCTAGATTAAGAAGTATTGAAAATAAGAAAAACAATTTACTCGTATCAAACACAGGCCCTTCGGGTTTAGTTCAAGATGATGGAAAAATAATTCAAATGCTTGATTTAAATGTTGAGCAAAATGAAATAGTGTTTCCTAATTTTTTATCCGAAAAGACTTTCTATACAAAATTTGGAGATAAACCTATTTTGTTTTTGTTTATATTTTTTATGGGATTAAATATCTTTTGGAAAATTAATTGATTAATCCACCACCTAATAAAATTTCTCCTTTATAAAAAACTGCAGCTTGTCCGGGTGTTACCGAACTTTGACTTTCTTCAAAAATTAATTTAAATGTTTTAGTTGGATTATCTGAATTTTTCAAAGGAATTAAAGTGCCTTTTACTGGATGACTTCTATATCTGATTTGTGCTTCTACTTCTATCTCTTGCTTAGGCTCTTCGATTGAAATCCAGTTAACCTTACTAATTATTGCTTCTCTATTAAAAAGATCACTTTTATCAGCTACGTAGACTACGTTTTTTTTTCTGTCTAAACTTTTTACATATAATGGTTCAGGCCAAGCAATCCCCAAACCTTTTCTTTGACCTACCGTAAAGTGCTGAATTCCATTGTGTGTCCCAAGGACTTTACCGTTTACATGCATAATTTCTCCTTCTTTGGGTTCAATGTGCTTGTCAATAAATCTCTGCATTGATCCATAATGCTCAACTAAACATAAATCTTGACTTTCTGGTTTTTGAGCGGTTCTAAGGCCTAATCTCAGGGCTTCCTTTCTGGTTTCTTCTTTTTTCATTTCACCAAGAGGAAATTCTAATCTGCTCAGTACTTCTTGTGAAAGAGAATAAAGAAAATAACTTTGGTCTTTGTTCTCGTCAGCACCTCTTAGAAGAAGAAATTCCTTAAATACAAAGCTCTTGCAATCAAGTTTTTCAGCATAAGATGATTTTTTTATCCTTGCGTAATGTCCGGTCGCAATATGAGTAAAGTCTTTTTTGGTTATTGCGTAATTAAGCAGCTCTTCAAATTTCACATTTTTGTTGCACATCGAACATGGAAGTGGAGTGAAACCTTTCTCGTAGCTTTCAGTAGTTTTTTTAATCACCTCTCTTTCGAATATTTCTCTTGAATCTATTATTTTATGGTTAATTCCTAAATCTTCACAAAGGCCAGCAGCATCTACTAATCCTTCAGAGCAACAGGAGCCTTGTCCTTTCATTAGCCAAAGAGTTAGTCCCTCAACATTCCAGCCTCTTTCTACAAGAAGAGCGGCTGAAAGAGAACTATCTACGCCACCAGAAAGACCTACAATAATATTTTTCTCCTTTTTAGTTTTATTATTAGTAGAAAAATAGTTCTCTAATTTTTTATCCTTTTGTGTCTTTAACATGGAAGTTTAATTTTTTGAACAGTACTTCAATTGTTTTGTACTAATTATGAACGAAATTTTATGGCCAACAATTGACTCTAAACATTTAATTGTTGATTCAAAGCAAATGTTGATATTAGAGAAAGAAATGTTTTCTGATGGAATGCCACAAGAAGCATTGATGGAAAAAGCTGGTATTCAAATTAGTAGATGGCTCTTGAAAAGGAAACCTCTTCTAAAGCATGGAATAACTGTTTTAATAGGTCCTGGGCATAATGGTGGGGACGGTGCCGTAATAGCTAGAGAGCTTTTTTTGAAAGGTTTTTCAGTCCAAGTATGGTGTCCATTCCCGATAAAAAAAACATTAACAAATAACCACCTTAATTATCTTACATCTATTGGCGTTACAAAATTAGTAGAGCCCCCTGATGCAAATGGGAAAGAACTATGGATTGATGCGGTTTTTGGTAATAATCAAACAAGAATAGTTGATAATAAATTAATCAAGCTATTTAATCAGAAATTTAATAATAAATATGGCAAGGTAATAAGTATTGATATTCCAACAGGATTATGTCCTGATAAAGGAGAGCCGTTTTTAGATAATGCAGTAAAGGCAGACTACACTTTAGCTATAGGTCTTAATAAAATTGGGTTAATACAAGATTCTGCTTTGCCTTTTATTGGAGAATTGAACCACATAGATGTTGGGGTACCTATATGTAAACTCTCCAAAGTTGATAAAAAGATTTTTAAGGTTACTTACAAAGATTTAAAAAATATTGATTTACCTTCTTTACCAAAAAATTCTAATAAATTTAAAAGAGGTAGAACATTATTAATTGCTGGAAGTGAAAAATATCCAGGGGCCGCATACTTAGCATTAAAAGGGGCAATATCAAGTGGAGCGGGTTTTATCTCTGCGGTCCTTCCTGAATTAGTGGCTAAATCTGTTTGGCAGGTTGCCCCAGAAATAGTTTTAAAAGGAACTATGCAATGTAATCATAATGGGAATGCATCATTATTCAGTGTATTAAATACAATTGATCTTAGTTCATATGATTCATTAGCAGTAGGCCCAGGAATAGGAATTGATAATGACGATTGGCAAAAATCAAAAGACTACCTTATGGGTTTTGAAGGATTATTGATCTTGGATGCAGATGCATTAAATAGAATTTCTGAATCTAAACTAGGATCAAAATTCTTTTTAGAGAGAAAATTTAAAACTTGGATTACACCTCATAGCAAAGAATTTTTAAGGTTATTCCCAAATATAAAATCTGATAATAATGTTGGACTAGCTCTTAATGCTGCAAAAGAATTTAATATTAGCGTTTTGTTAAAGGGAGCTAACAGCATAGTTGCTGACAATAAAAAGGCATGGCAACTTTTTGGGACCGATTCCCACACTGCTAGAGCAGGATTAGGTGACCTTTTATTGGGATTTGTAGCTGGTAGCTCTGCGATTGATTTAACCTTTTGTACAAATATAACAACTGATTTTTTTGCTAAATATGTACTTTTACATTCATTTGCTGCATCAAAATGTAAGAGTGGGTCAAATGCATCTGCTATTGGTGATGAATTATCAGTATTAATGAGAAATAGTAAAACGAGACAAATATCTTGAAAGAAACAATTTAAGTGAGTTATTTCTAGTTTTAAACACATAAATAAACAAATATTACGTGAAATCTGAAGCGCGTATTAAATATTTCGCTATTTCCTTAAAAATATAGGAGAGTTTTAATACCTTATTAGGTGTAAAAAATGGTTTCATCATTACCAGCCCAAGCAGAACCGGCAAAAAGGAGAGGTAACGATCCAATTAGTTGGTATTTGCAGAATATAGGTAGAGTGCCTTTATTAACTCCCGCTGAAGAGATTGAATTGGGTAATCAAGTCCAGAAAATGATGCTTCTTACAGAAGATGGCAAATTAGATGAAAAAACTAAAGAATTTACACCGCAGCAAAAAAGAACAGTAAAAATTGGAAGAAGAGCTAAAGAGAGAATGATGAAAGCTAATTTAAGACTAGTTGTCAGTGTGGCAAAGAAATATCAAGGAAAAGGATTAGAACTTCTTGATTTAGTTCAAGAAGGTTCTCTTGGTTTGGAAAGGGCTGTTGAAAAATTTGATCCAACAAGAGGATATAAGTTCTCTACTTATGCTTTTTGGTGGATTCGACAAAGCATGACAAGAGCAATTGCTTGTCAATCACGAACCATCCGTTTACCAGTTCATTTAAGCGAAAGACTAGCATCTATAAGAAAAGTTAGTAGGGATTTAGCACATAAACTTGGTGCTATGCCAAGCAGAATTGAAATTGCAGAAGCAATGGAAATTGATGTGGAGGAATTAGATTCTGTTTTAAGACAAGCCTTATCAACAAGTAGTTTAGATGCTCCAGTTAATGGTGATGATGGTAGGAGCTTTTTAGGTGATTTAATTGCAGATAGTAATAATGAAGAGCCTTTAGATCAAGTTGAGCAGAAAATGCATCAAGAGCAACTTGGGAAGTGGTTAACTCATCTAAGCGAGCAGGAGCAACATGTTCTTAAATTACGATTTGGACTAGATGGGAATGAGAGACATACACTTGCTGAAATAGGAAGATTATTAGAAGTTTCTAGGGAGAGAGTAAGGCAAGTTGAACTGAAGGCACTGCGAAAATTAAGAAATTTAACCAGAAAATTACCGAGTGCTATTTGAACTAATCCTCTGCCCAAATATATTTAGTTAATTCTTGTGAAGGTGGTTCAGGAGCTTCTAAAGCATTTTTAACTGACTCTGTTATCTCTGTATCTATTTTCTTTTCAATACTTGTTAATTCTTCTTCCGTTGCGAATTTACCATCAATAATTTCCTTGGCTAATTTCTTAATAGGATCTCTTTTACCCCAAAACTCCTTCTCTTTTTCAGATCTTAATTCATCAGGATCGGCTAGAGAATGACCTCTATATCTATAAGTCAAGCATTCTAAAAGAGTGGGACCCTCTCCTGCTCTAGCTCGCTCAATTGCTCTTTGTGCGGCTCCTCTTACTGCTAATACATCCATTCCATCAACCTCCTCACCATGCATCCCAAAAGCAGAGGCCTTTCTCCAGATTTCAGGATTGCTGGTTGCTCTATCGTGAGCCATACCAATAGCCCATTTATTATTCTCAACAACAAAAATTATGGGTAATTTCCATAATTGGGCCATATTTAAACATTCAAAAAACTGACCATTATTACAAGTTCCATCTCCAAAGAATGCTGCAGTTACTGCATCACTACTATTATTACCCGCAACTTCCTTTTTATATTTACTTGAAAAGGCTGCTCCTAAAGCGACTGGAATTCCTTCCCCAATAAATGCATATCCTCCTAATAAGTGATGTTCTCTTGAAAATAAGTGCATGGACCCCCCTCGACCTTTACTACAACCCGTAGCCTTGCCAAAAAGTTCGCTCATAACTTCAAAGGAGGGAACGCCTGCACTAAGTGCATGAACATGATCGCGGTAGGTACTACAAAACCAATCATGTTTCTTTCTCATGGCGCCAATAACTCCAGTGCTAATAGCTTCCTGACCGTTATATAGATGAACAAAACCAAACATTTTCCCCCTGTAATACATTTCTGCACACTTATCTTCGAATCTTCGACCAAGTGTCATATCTTCATAAAGAAATAATCCTGTTTCTCTATCTAATTTGGCTTTTTTTATGTCTTGAAGATTTGAGATTCTCTCTAAGTGTGTTTCCAAGAAAAATACCTTAATGAAGTTTTGATTTGTTAACATTCTAAGACGTGAAGGTCTATTTTCATGATTTTTTTTAATAACTCTGCAAGACCCTATGAAAAAAATTTTTAACTTGATAAAATTTGTCTAAGAATTTTCAATAGGATATTTGTTTGGAACTTCCTTTAGACCATTTTCGTTTAATTGGCGTAAGCCCCTCTGCAACAGCTGAGGAAATATTAAGAGCGTTTCAATTACGGTTGGATAAAACCCCTGATGAAGGATTTACTTATGAAGTTCTAACCCAAAGGTCAGAGTTACTTCGTTTGACTGCTGATTTGCTTACAGATCCAGAAAGCAGGCGAGAATACGAAAATTTGTTACTAAATGGAGCCTCTGGATTGGAGTTTTCGTCAAATAGAGAAGTGGCAGGGTTAGTCCTCCTTTGGGAGTCAGGGTACCCTAAAGAAGCTTTTAAAATGACAAGAAAGGCTTTACAGCCCCCACAGACTCCAGCTTTAGGAAGTAGTAGAGAAGCCGATCTGACTTTATTGGCAGCCTTAACAGCTAGAGATTCTGCTATTCAAGAACAACAGCTTCGATCTTATTCAAACGCTTCAGACTTTTTACATGAAGGTATACAACTTCTACAAAGGATGGGAAAGCTTGGAGAAATAAGAAAAGATCTTGAGGAAGACTTGGCTTCTTTGCTTCCTTATAGAATCCTAGATCTACTTAGTAGGGATTTAAATGATCAGGAGTCGCATAAAAAAGGTTTAAATATGTTGGAAAATTTAATTGTTAAAAGAGGTGGTTTGGAAGGTAATAATAAATCTGAATATGGAAATTATCTAAATCAGAAAGAATTTGAAGCTTTTTTTCAACAAATAAAGCCATACTTGACAGTGCAAGAACAGATAGATTTGTTTCTTGAATTACAAAAAAGAGGATCATTAGAAGCAGGATTTTTAGCTTTTCTATCCTTGACAGCAATTGGTTTCTCAAGAAGAAAGCCAGAAAAATTATTTGAAGCTAGGAGAATTTTAAAGAAACTAAATTTATCAGGTCTTGATTCAATGCCTCTTATTGGTTGTCTAGACTTGCTTTTGGCAGATATTGATCAGGCCTCTGCAAGGTTCTCTAGCAGTTCTGATGAGAAGTTACGAGATTGGCTTAATAATTATCCAGGAAATAAGTTAGAAGCGATATGTATTTTCTGTAAAAATTGGTTAGAGAATGATGTTTTAGTTGGTTTTAGAGATATTGAATCAAAAGAGGTGGATTTAGATTCTTGGTTTGAAGATAGGGAGATTCAAGAATTTATTGAAAAATTAGAAAAGAAATCAAATAAAATTACAATCAAATCAAATCTTCTGAATCAACAAATTAATACAGAATCTTCGATCAAAAAAACTACTGAAGATTTTGATAGTACATTAGATAATTTTGATGAAAGAAGATTGCCTTGGCCAGGTGGCATAAAACAGGAATATGAGAAGCTTGATATCCAAGAAAACAAATTCAATGAGGAAATGTTCAAGAATAAATCTATAGAGATTTATAAGTATTTAATTGAAAAAATTGCTGAATTAAAGTTTAGTTTTGGAGAATTTTTGAAGGATAAAGAGATCATTAGTCGATCTCCTTATTTAATTTATTTTTATGCGTTTTTGATCTTATTTACATTTGGTATTGGGATTGGAATCTTAAGAAATAATTTTAAAAAATCAATTCAAGATGAAACTGTTGCGAAGAAACCTTTAATAGCAGTTGATAAAAATCAAAAGGTCAGTAAAAAAGATATTGTTCAAGAAATTAAAAAAAAACCTATAAATGAATTGAAGTCTATTACTGAGAAACCTATTTCGATTAACTCTTTTGAAGTCAAAGAACTTACTAACCCCTCGCCTACTTTAAAAGAGATAAGAAATCTAATTAATGTATGGCTTTTAAGTAAAAGTAACTACTTGGCAGGAAAGAGTGAAATTAGTCTTTCCAAGATTGTTAAGAGTGGTTTGATTGATAGAACAATTGAAGAAAGACAAAATGATATCAAGAAAGGAATTTATAAAGAAATTAATTCCCTAATAAGTAGGATAGATTTGGAATCACAAACTTCATCTAGGATAGCTGTTTTAGTTGAATTAGATTATTTAGAGAGAATAATAAAGAATTCTGGAGAATTTGTTAATGAAACATCATTTACTCCTCTGAAAGTTAAATATATTTTGGGTTTTTCTAATAAATCATGGAAATTAGTTGATTTTGTAAGTGGCTTGTAATTATAAACTTAGAGATCATCTATAATAATTAAAAAAATACTTTTTGATAATGTTTGATGAACTCTCATCACGCTTTGAAGACGCAGTAAAGGGTTTAAGAGGCGAAGCAAAAATTAGTGAAAATAATATCAACGATGCCTTGAAAGAGGTTAAAAGAGCATTACTGGATGCCGATGTTAGTTTGTCTGTAGTAAAAGAGTTTATTTCAGATGTTAAAGATAAAGCTATTGGAGAAGAAGTAGTTAGGGGAGTAAATCCCGGTCAGAAATTTATAGAAGTTGTAAATAAAGAATTGATAAATATTATGGGTAATGAAAACTCTCCATTAAATGAAAATGAGAATAGTCCTACCGTTATTTTAATGGCTGGACTTCAGGGTGCCGGTAAAACAACTGCATCAGGAAAATTGGGCCTTTATCTTAAGGGAAAAGATAAGAAAGTTCTTTTGGTGGCTGCAGATATTTATCGGCCAGCAGCTGTAGAACAACTTAAAACATTAGGAAGTCAATATGATTTAGAAGTGTTTTCGGCGAAAGGAAAAAATAGTAAACCAGAAGAGATAGCAAAGGATGCCTTAAATTATGCAAGTGAAAATAACTTTAACTCGATCATTATTGATACTGCAGGAAGATTGCAAATAGATGATTCAATGATGAGTGAAATGGTTCGGATAAAAGAAGTTTCTAATCCTGATGAAGTCTTGCTTGTTGTAGATTCTATGATTGGTCAAGAAGCTGCTGATTTGACAAAATCATTTCATGAAAAAGTAGGAATTTCTGGTGCGATACTTACTAAGTTAGATGGAGACTCAAGAGGAGGAGCGGCTTTATCAATAAGAAAAATAAGTGGTAAACCCATCAAATTTATTGGTGTAGGCGAAAAAATAGAGGCACTTCAACCATTCCATCCAGAGAGAATGGCAAGCAGAATATTAGGCATGGGTGATGTATTGACACTTGTTGAAAAAGCCCAAAAAGAAGTTGAGCTTGCTGATGCAGAAGCGATGCAAAAGAAACTTCAAGAAGCAACTTTTGATTTTAATGATTTTGTTAAGCAAATGAGATTAATTAAAAGGATGGGCTCACTTGGTGGATTGATTAAGTTAATACCTGGAATGAATAAGATAGATGATGGGATGATAAAAGATGGTGAAGATCAACTTAAGAAAATAGAATCTATGATCTCTTCAATGACTCTTGAGGAGAAACAAAAACCTGAGGTGCTTGCCGCTCAACCTTCAAGAAGACAAAGGATCGCTCAGGGTAGTGGATATGAAGCAAAAGACGTAGATAAAGTATTGGCTGATTTTCAAAGAATGAGAGGTTTTATGAAACAAATGTCCAATGGAGGAATGCCAGGAATGCCAGGAATGGGAGGAATGCCAGGAATGGGAGGAATGCCAGGAATGGGAGGAATGGGAGGAATGAGTGGTAATAAACCGACGAAAAAACAAAAAAATAATAAAAAGAAAAAAGGGTTTGCTGATTTATAGTTTCTAAATTTTTACCTTTAAATGATATTATTATTAAAAACGTATTAACTTAAGATGATTAAATTGCGCCTTAAGCGCTTTGGAAAGAAAAAAGAGGCAAGTTTCAGGATTGTTGCATGCAATAGTACTTCCAGAAGAGATGGTAGACCCCTACAAGAACTAGGTTTTTATAACCCAAGAACTAAAGAAACTAGGCTTGATACAGAAGCTTTAAGAACTAGACTTACACAGGGTGCTCAGCCAACTGATGTGGTTAGAACATTATTAGAAAAAGGAGGGTTGTTAGAAAAAATAGAGAGACCCTCTATCGCTATTGGTAAGGCCAAGTTAGAGAAGGAAAAATTAGCTAAAGCTAAAGACAAAGAGAGTGATAGCAGTAAAGCTGAAAGTGTTAGTGATGAAGCTGAAAGTTAGTAGTTTGACTAATTTTTATTCTTATACAATAACTAAATGAAAGAAGTTTCCAAAAATGGTCACTTCACAATCGATTTGCCAAGCTCTGATGCTGCTACAGCATTATCTGGACCTGGGAATTCTTTCTTAAAAAAATTTGAGTCTTTAACTGGAGTTTCTTTAACTATAAGAGGCTTACAACTTGAGATGAACGGTGTCATATCTAAAATTGAGAGAGCATCAGCATTAGTAGAGCTTACAAGACCAATTTGGGAGCAAGGCTTAGAAGTCCCAGAGGTAGATCTTAAAGCAGCTCTTAGTTCTTTAAATATGGGAGAGTCATCTTCACATGCTGAGCTTGGGAAAAAGGTTCTTGCTCGTTCGAAAGAAGGGAGATATTTAAGACCAAGAACTATTAGGCAAAAAGAATATGTTGAATCAATTGAAAACTTTGATCTTACATTTGCAATTGGTCCAGCTGGAACAGGTAAGACATTTCTAGCAACTGTTTGCGCAGCAAGACTATTGAACGAAAAAAAAATAGAGAGAATTGTTCTAACCAGACCAGCAGTAGAAGCTGGCGAAAGTTTGGGATTCCTTCCTGGAGATTTGCAACAAAAAGTAGATCCATATTTAAGACCACTATTTGATTCTTTACATAGTATTTTCGGATTTGATAGAACAAATTCGTTAGTCGACAAAGGAATTATTGAAGTTGCACCATTAGCATTTATGAGAGGCAGAACCTTGGATAACTCTTTGGTGATCTTAGATGAAGCACAAAACACAACTTGCGCTCAAATGAGAATGTTTTTAACAAGATTAGGTGAAAGATCAAAGATGGTTGTAAATGGAGATATTACTCAAATTGATTTAAAAAAAGATCAGGAAAGCGGCCTTATCGAAGCATCAAGAATATTCTCTGAAACTGAAGGTATAAAATTGTGTTATCTATCTGTTGAAGATGTGGTTCGTCATCCTTTAGTTCAGAAAATTATTGAGGCTTATAAATAACTTTATAACTCTGGAGATCCGTACCCTGAAATTTTAAAAATCAAGTAGAATAAAATCATATTTAATAAAAAAAAATGCCAGCAAGTAGTAATTTCAATCAAGCTATTCGTGAAGCGCAAACTAGTTCAATTGTTGGACCTAATGTTGTTCAAAAAGCCCTACCCTACGTTGGTGGAGGTATGGTGCTAACTTCTTTGGGCGTTTTAGCAGGTGTCTCACTAATAGCAACAAATCCTGGTCTTTTCCAGCCTCTCTCAATAGTTGCTTTAATTGCTGAATTGATTTTGTTTTTTATAGCTACAAGCGCTGCAAATAATGCAAATAATGCAAAGGCCTTGCCTTTACTAACAGGATTTAGCTTGTTAACTGGATTCACCTTAAGTGGAATAGTTGCTTTAGCAATAGGAACAATTGGTATTGGTTCAGTCGGAACAGCTGCTTTAGCTACAGGGATAACTTTTGTTATTGCCTCTTACACTGGCCAAAGAATGAGTGATAGCGTTGGTCAAGCACTAAGTGGGGTAGTTGGTCTTGGGTTAATAGGACTTCTTATAGCAATGTTTGTTCAATTAATTGGAGGATTCTTTGCTCCAGGAGTTTTTGGCGGTTCGGGACTTGAATTGATCATTGCAGGATTTGGAACTGTCTTGTTTGTTGCAATGTCTTTTGTAGATTTCTATACAATGCCAAGAAGATATAATGATGATCAATACCTGGCAGGAGCTTTAGGTATGTATCTAACTTATATAAATCTTTTCGTTTTTATATTGAGATTAATGCTTGCTCTTCAAGGTGGTGGAAGAAGAGATTAAACAAATTATTCCAATTTCCAATTCAAAGCGTAGAATTTTTTCTACGCTTTTTTATTGGGCGATGTCAAGAAATTGTTTTTTTATAAATTCCTTTTGCTCTGAATCATATTTTATTGAATTATCAAAACTATTTCCCATATTATCTAGGTCTTTAAGGACTTGATTAATAGTCTTTGTAACTAACTTTGTTTCTAGTAGTCTCAAAATAGCTTTACATCTATCTGAAATGTTTTCAGATGTCATCTCGTATTCATGATTATTATCTCTTTGATGAATAATAATTTGAGCAGTACTCATTATTAAATTTTTTACTACTATTTCTACTACAGGATCCCCAACTTCGTTAAGTTTGAAAATTATTGAAGAAGGAAGTTTATCTAACAAAAAACAATCTTTATCTGATAAGGCGTACGCAAAAAATCCTCTGAGTCCATTTTTTGTCTTAATTAGTTCTGCAATTCTATCTGCTAAAACCTCTTCGCTCAGTAAATCTTCTCCCCACTCTTTACACCATTGTGCAGATATGTTTATTGCTTGCGTAAACGAAGCTTCTTTTAAATTTATGGTTTTTTTTTCCATTTTTGATCAGAATTTTATTATTGATGCATTAAAAGTCTTTGACCAATTATAGATCTGGGTTTGTAACTTTACTAGGAAGGCCAAATGTCGGTAAATCTACTTTAATTAATAAATTGATTGGAGAAAAAATAACAATTACTTCTCCAATAGCGCAAACTACTAGAAATAAATTAAAAGGAATACTTACTACAAACAATGGACAAATAATTTTTGTCGATACACCAGGTGTTCATAAACCTCATCATCGCCTTGGAGAGATATTAGTAAAAAACGCAAAATCTGCAATTAATGGAGTTGATATGGTAATTTTTGTAATTGATTCAAGTGAAGAACCTGGTAGAGGTGATGAATATATATTGAACTTTTTAATCGCAAATAAAACTGAGTTTATTGTTGCATTAAATAAGTGGGATTTGGTTAATAAAGAATTTAGGAATTTACGATTAGATCAATATAGAAGATTTTTTGGAATTAATAGAAATTTTCAAATTGTAAGTGCTTCTCAAGGAGAAGGATGTTCTGAACTAGTCGATATGGCACTTAATTTTCTTCCAGAGGGACCAAAACTTTATGGCGAAGAGACGATATGCGATCAACCATTAGATAATTTATTATCTGATTTAGTAAGAGAGCAGGTATTAATAAATACAAGAGAAGAAGTACCTCATAGTGTTGCAGTAAAGATAGAAAAGATAGAGGAAATGAAAAGAAAAAATGGCAAAAGCTTTACAGCTATTTTGGCTACCATTATTGTTGAAAGATCAACTCAAAAAGGCATTCTTATTGGAAAGAAAGGTTCAATGTTAAAAATTATTGGTCAATCAGCAAGATCAAATATGTCAAAATTGATTGATGGTCAAGTTCACCTGGAGTTGTTTGTGAAAGTTGTTCCAAATTGGAGAAAAAAAGAATCAAGGTTAATTGAGTTTGGTTATGAGGAAGATTTCTAGATGAGTGGTTTTAATTTTGATGTAATTACATTGTTCCCTAAAGCTTTTGAATTAATCAATAATTTAGGGGTTATAACAAGAGCTCTAGATAATAATTTGATCGATGTAAATTTACATGATCTCAGGAATTTCGGGATAGGTAGTTACAAGCAAGTAGATGATAAGCCTTATGGTGGAGGTTCTGGGATGGTACTAAAGCCAGAACCTATATACAATGCTTTTGATTCAATAGAAAAGCTAAATAATACTAAAACTTTATTAATGACGCCACAAGGTAAGGTATTAAAGCAAAATGATTTTTTGCGATGGAGCTCTTTAGATCAATTAATAATTATTTGTGGTCAATATGAAGGTTTTGACGAAAGGATAAGATATTTAGCTGATGAAGAAATTTCTTTAGGTGATTTCGTCCTTTCGGGTGGTGAAATACCAGCTATATCAATAATTAATGGGTTGACAAGATTATTGCCCGGTACCCTTGGGACATCAAATTCACTTTTAGAAGAGAGTCATAATTCTTCTCTGCTTGAATATCCACAATATACCAGACCTCAGAATTTTAATAATATGAAAGTACCAGATGTTTTAGTGAGTGGTAATCATAGAGAGATAGAATTGTGGAGAAAAGAACAGATGTTAAAAAGAACTTATCAAAGACGAAAAGATTTATTACGTAATGATTATCTTAAACAATTTGATAAAAATGAATATAGCGAGTAATGTTGCGATTTTAATTATAAAATTAGAAAACATTAAATTCAGCTATTTTGACACTAGAAAGTATGAAGAACAATTTGTGAATATAATAAACTGTATATTTAGTATTAAAAGTTTGTTTTTTTTATTTAAAAAATTTTCAAAGTTATTTTTAATAATAAGTTTTTTTAGCTTTTTATTAAGCTCTGAGATAGTTCAATCAAAACCGAAAAAAATTCTATCTGAAAATTATGAAGAGATAACATCTACTTATCTAGATTCCAAAAAAGAATTGGAGGATTACATAATTGATAGCGGAGATACTTTATTCATAGATTTTTATCCAGCAAAAGAATTAAATGGTTTTTATGCTGTAAATGAAGAAGGAGAAATATATCTTCCAAGATTGAATGAAACTAATGTAAGAGGTTTAACTACCCTTGATTTGGAAAAATTGTTTGAAGAAAGATATTCTGAGTTTCTTATTTCTCCTGAGATAAAAGTAAAAATTGCAATATTTAGAGGGATAAAAGTAAGTTTATCAGGAGAAATTAGATATCCAGGCAAGTATAAATTTCCTGCTTACAAATCCCGATCATACGCCAATTTTTCTGGAGTTAGTGAAATTCAAAATAAACCCCTTTCTATAGATACATCTATTGACAGAAATTATCTTCAAAATCAACAGTTATTAGATAATCAATCTTTTTATAAAAAAGATGATTTAGATACAAATATCTCAGATTTAATTAAAAAATCAGGCGGCATTACCTCTAAAACTGATTTATCAAAAATTGAAATTATAAGAGATATTCCCATAAGCAAAGGCGGAGGTAAAAAGAAAGCGATCATTAATTTAAATGAATTTTTAGATAAAAATGATAAAGATAATGATTTAAGACTTCTTGATGGTGATCAAATTTTTATTCCTGCTTTAGATAAAGCTTATTTTGATCAAATATCCAAATCAATTATAAGAGGTTTGTCGCCACGTTTCATAGAAGTTCAGGTGTATGGACAAGTTGAAAATCCAGGCACTATAAAGCTTCCTCTGGTGGGAACATTATCTGATGCTATAGATATAACTGGTCCTGTAAAACCATTGTCAGGAAAGGTTATTTTGATCCGTTATGAAAGTGATGGTTCAATTTCAAAACAAAAGATTGCATATTCTGCAAATGCTCCAAGGGGTTCAAAAAGAAATCCTTATGTTAAAGAAGGGGATCTAATAACTTATACCAACAGTCTCTTTGGCAAGACTACTGGTTTAATTAAAGAATTTACCGCTCCATTCGTAGGTATTTATACTACAAAAGAATTGATTGAAGGTTTTGGAGAATAACTAAAATTAAAATCAATAAATGAAAAAAAATCGAAGATATTTTCTCTTATTTCTTTTAGCAAATTTAAGCTTCTTATTATCTTTTGGGCTTGTTTTTTTATCTAATTTTAATGGATATTTTGTAAGGTCCAGAAAATATATCCCAAATTTTTCTTCTCTTAGAAAATTTTTAAGATTTAAAGAAAAATTTATATCAAAAATTGATAGAATCACGCTTGATGATGATGCCGAAGGCAATATCTATGGAGGGAATTCAGATTCAAAGAATATTTTTTTACCTTTAACCGAAAAAAACATACTAAGGATCTATGATAAAAATACTGGTTTTTATGTAAAAGATTATATTCTTGAGTCTGCAAATAAACCTGAATTGGTTGAAATTATTGATGAAGGTTTATTAATTGGAAATGGTTCTTCTTCTAATCCAGTTTTAATTAATAAAAATTTTCGGAGAGAGATCATAATACCTTCAAGTAGCTTTAATATCTCATCTTTTTCAAAGTCAAAGGATGGAAAAGTTCTTATGGGAAACCTAAGAGGTGAACCTTTTTTGTTTATTAAAAACGAAGTAAAACAATTAAAATGTGGATGTAAAAATGTTTATGCCAGTTGTTGGATAAATAATGACTTCTTATTGGTTTCTTGTAGAAGAGAAAATAAAGTACGTCTACTAAAAGTTAATGGAGTTAAGGCTCAAGTTATCAAAAGTATTAAAATTAAGGAGCCATATATGTTTTCACCGATATATAAAAATTCAGTCATTTTAACCACCACTGTCGGTAATTTATTTAATATTAAAATTAAAAATATAGGAAAAGAAATTAAAATAAGAAAAGTTGAAAAATCATATGTAAATCCTTTACTCTTAACTAATGATTATCATGGTTATTTAAATGACGTTGCTTGGCTTGGTTATGATGGAGGCTTCTCTGTAACAACAAGAACAGGAGGAAGTATTTTAGTTTTTAATAAATTCAATAAATTAGTCCAAATTAATAAAGTACATAAATCAATACTTACTCGATTTGCAAGTTCAAGAGAGCCATCTAATGAACAATTATTTGTTGATCAATTTAATGGTTCAATATTGAAAATTTATTTATAAGATTTAACTGTATAGTTGTTTTACTGCTAATATATTTATTACGAAAGTATGAGGTCTTTACTTCAAAACTTAAATATAATTTTTCAATTTTACAGTAATTACAAATTTTTCTTTAACGCCTAAAGACATTGATATGAAAAAAATCTCACCAAACTTTCGCATTGGCAATGGTTATGATATACATAGGCTAGTTAAAGGAAGGGATTTAATTATTGGAGGGTTAAAACTAAAACATCCTGATGATCTTGGACTTGAAGGTCATAGTGATGCTGATGTTTTAAGTCACTCAATAATGGATGCATTATTGGGAGCACTTTCGCTGGGGGATATAGGAAAATATTTCCCGCCATCTGATGAAAAATGGAAAAATGCTGATAGCTTGTTTTTGTTATCAAAAGTAATTGACTTGATAAGACAAAATGGTTGGGAAATAAACAATATTGATAGTGTTCTTATCGCTGAAAGGCCAAAAATAATGCCGCATATAAAATTAATGAAAAAAAACATTTCTGAGATCTTAAATATTGATGAAAATTTAATTGGGATTAAAGCAACTACGAATGAAAGATTGGGCCCAGAAGGAAGAGAGGAGGGGATAAGTTGCCATTCTGTAGTATTACTTGAGAAAAAATGAAATTTAATTTAAAAAGAAAATTACAAAGATTTTGTTTAATATTAATTTGCTCACTAGTTTTAATTTTTCAATCTGAAATACCAAATGTAAAAGCTCTTCCTATGGATAATTATCAAGGTGAAATGGTTATAGAAGAATTAAGACTTAAAGTCCCTGCCGATGCAAAAGCAGCATGGTTGAATGCTGAAAAAGAAATATGGGAGCCATGGTTATCTTCTCAAGATGGTTTTTTGGGAAGACAATTATTTTGGGATAAACAAAAAGAAGAAGCTTTAATATTAGTAAATTGGAAAAGTAAGAAATTATGGAAAAGCATACCAATGTCAGAAGTAAATGTAGTTCAACAAAAATTTGAAGATAATGTTAAAGCTGCTCTATATGTGGGCGAAAATCCTTTTGAATTAATTTATGAGGGAGAATTAGATAAGCAAAGATGAATTTTGATATCAAGTTTGATTTTCAAAGAAGAGATAGGCTTGGACTCATAGAAGCTATTTGGGGGCAAGATAAGAGTATCGACCAATTAGAGAGATTATCTGAAAATATATTAAGTAAAAATGAGATTGTTTTCATTACTAGGATTAATAGTGAAAAGGCTAATTATCTTTTAGATTTGTATGATGATGCAAGATTCTATGAAGAAGCAAATTGCCTAACAATTGGGAAAAATTTGAACAAAATAAATACGATTAGAAAAGTTGCCATAATTTCAGGCGGGTCAAGCGATTTGGCCGTAACACTTGAAGCAAGATTAGCGCTTGAAATTTATGGAGTGAATTGTCAATCTTTTATAGATGTTGGAGTAGCTGGACTTCATCGATTGATGAGTCAGTTAGAAGAAATTAATAAATATGATGTATTAATAGTTTGTGCTGGAATGGAAGGAGCTTTGGCAACAGTTGTGGGTGGATTGCTGGCACAACCGATAATTGCAGTACCTGTCTCAGTCGGCTACGGAGTTAGCAAGGATGGAAGAACTGCTTTAAATAGTATGTTGTCAAGTTGTTCTCCAGGTATTGCAGTTATGAATATAGATAATGGTTACGGAGCAGCAATGGCGGCTCTCAGAATTATTAAAAGTATTTCCTAAATAATTACTTTTTTTCTATTTCTAATAGGTTTTCTATCCATAAATTAAGTTGTTTTGATAGCATTCCTTCTTCTCTCATTTTGATTGCTTTTATCACAACTTCAGTATTTACCCACTCTGGAAATCTTTTCGGCATTTATTTTTATATTCAGTAATTTTAATTTGGTACAAATTTTTATAAAAACAAGATCTAAGTAACAAATTTAATCTTTTATGTTTGATTTTGTACCTAATCTAGACAGCTCAGATGAGGTATTTTCACTTTCTACGTTTTTTAATCTTTCAATTAGCTCAGAGAGATCTTTATGTGATAACTCACCATTTTGCTCCCATTTAAGGGAACTTGAGTTACTATCAATTTTTTCTTTCATTTTTATATTTAGGTATTAAAAATATAAAACGAAAAAAGGAGAATTTTGCTTATTGTTTCAAGCCTAAACTTAAAAAATTATGAAGATTTTTAATATTATAAAGAATTTATCTTTTAACCACCACCAACTATCGAAACGATTTCTAAATTATCACCATCTTTAAGCTTCACTTTTTCCCATTTCATTGAATTTATAATTAAATTATTTAACTCCACTACAATTGTGTTTGGTTTATATCCCATATGGTTAAGAGCTTTAGATAGTAGAGCATTTTCATGATCAAGTTCTATTTTTTTTTCTTCTCCATTTACCTTAATTTTCATGAGACAACTCTTTTAGAATCATAATAGCGTCTTCTTTAGGATCTTCAGAATTCATTAATTGCGAAACTAGGGCAACTTTTTTAAACCCATTCCTTTTTAAATATGAAATATTATTTGACTTGATTCCTCCAATAGCGAACCAAGGGATATTTAAATCCTTTGTTAATGTTTTGATATTTTCAATACCTAAAGGTTTTTTATTCTTTTTTGTTGTAGTTTCAAATACTGGTCCTATTCCTATGTAGTCACAACCCTCCTTAAGAGCATTTGAAATATCAATTGCACTATTTGCACTTATACCAACAATTTTTGAATATCCTAATAGTTTTCTTGCGGTTTTTAAGTCTAAATCGTCTTGTCCAAGATGAATTCCATCCGCGTTAGATGCTAGAGCTATATCAAGTCTATCGTTAACGATAAACAAAGAATTATATCGTTTACATAGATTTTTAATCTGAATTGCTTCTTGAAGATGATCTTGATCAGTTCCCGTTTTAAATCTATGTTGAATAATTCTTACTCCCGCAACTAAAATCTCTTCTATTATTTCTAATAAATTGTCTTTTTGATCTGTGATTACATATAAGTCATTTTCTTTTAATATGTCCTCCGACTTCTTACACTTGCTATAGTTTAATAAGTCAATTTCAATAGTATAAATTTCATATCTAATTTCCGAAGCGATTTTTGAAAGCTCATGATTCTGTACCCTTGAGAATTCTTCTATGACTCGTAATGCTTCTTGAACTCGGGCTGAATTAGAACTAATAATTTGCTCAGAAGTTTTTCTGTTGATTTGCTCTTGATGAGTCAATCCTTTACATTTGTCCTCAATGTGATTTCTAGATTGTTTATAAACTTCTAAATGATTTTTTCCTAAAATTTGTCTAAAATTTTTAATTTTTTCAACATATTTTTCTTTGCCTAGACCAAATCTAGCCCAATCCTCTAATACTCTTAGTCCTTCTCTAGCTCTATCTAGATTAGCGTCAATAATTTGATAAATCCTTAAATCTTCAGAGTCTTTACTATTGGAATTCAGCATTTGTGATTTATTTATAATAGTTTTTAAAAATTTTTAGAGCATTATCTCTATCTTTTTTAATTTGATTAGAAAGTTGATCTATATTTTTGAACTTGATTTGAGATCTAAGTTTTTCAACTGGTTCTACAGATAGATTAAAACCATATAGATCGATATCTTTATTTATTAAATGAACTTCAACTGCAGATGGCAATAAAGGATTTATTGTTGGTTGAGAGCCAAGATTCATAATAGATTCAATTTTTTGGTTGGAATTTTCTATGGTTGTCCAAGATGCGTAAACTCCTTCTCCAGGTAAAAATTTTCTGCCATCAATTTCAAGATTTGCGGTAGGCCATCCTATACTTTTTCCAATTCCTTTACCTTTAACAACCTTTCCATTAAAGCTATAAGGCCTATTAAGAATTTTGAAAGCATTTTTTAAATCACTTTTCTCTAATAGATCTCTTATTCTGCTGCTGCTGATTCTACCTTCCTTGTCTTCTAAAATTGGAGTAATTTTTAGTTTAATATCCGTATCCTTAATCATATTTTTAATTGTATTTATGTCTCCACTTCTTCTGCAACCAAATTTAAAATTAGCACCTACAGAAATGTTTTTTGCTTGTAATTGATTTATTAAAATATCTCTTACGAATCTTTCTGCACTTAATTTGGATAGTTCCATATCAAAAGGAATCAGAACTAATTGTTCAATTCCTAGATCTTCAAGAATAGATAGTTTTTCATAAGGGAGATCAAGTCTAAGACGCGTCTCTTTGTAAAGAACCTCTCGGGGATGAGGCCAGAAGCTTGCAATTGTTGGTGTATATTGATTCTCTTCAACTACACTTTTTATTAATTGTCTGTGGCCAGCATGAAGGCCATCAAAACTTCCAATAGCTATTGAGGTAGGACTCTTAACTTCAGATGGCGATATTATAGAGATCAAAAGATTACGTGCAATTTTATGATTTTAGTGGCAAATTTGGATTGATTACAGTTTATTCAATCAAATGAATGTCTGACAAAATTGATTTTCAGTCCCTTTCATTTGGAATGAGGCGCATTGGATGGATACGCTTTTGGGTTCAATCCATTTTAGGTGTTGTTGTTGCAGCTGTTTTGCTTTTTTCAAATGTTGTAAATAACAGCGAAGGACAGCTTGGCTTATCGCCTGGCCTATCACTTACAACCATATCCCTGATTTTACTACTTTTTAGTCTTTGGCAAGGCTGGTTAATAGTTAGAACAGGAAGAGCAATCGCAAGCAACGCAAGACCCTCAAGAGGACAAACCGGTAAATTAATAAAACGAGGACTCATAGTTGATTTACTTGGAATTTTGTTTGGATTAATTGGATATCAAGCCCTTATGGGGGCCTTATTTATACAAGCATCCTCTCAAACAACTGGACAATTGATAACAGCGACATCTGATATCCCAATAACTGGTCTTGAAATATTATCAGTTCTCAGTAACACTCAAGTTATTGCTGCTCATTTTTTTGGACTTTGCTTTTCTTTATGGCTTTTAAGAAGGATTTACAAATGAATTATTAATTTTAGGTAAGTTGTCTAAATTACCTCTCCAAAATAAATCTGGTTCTACAGGTGTAAGAGATATTTTATTCTCTTGTATTTGAGATACGTCACTGGGCCAGTTTTTTGGACCATAACCTTTTGATTTAAGATCTAAAACAACCTCACCTGCTAACCAATAATAATCGTCACCCCTTGGGTCTTCCCTTTTGGAAAATTGATTTTTATATTTTCTTACCGATAACCTTGTCCAGGATAATTCTTTTATTTTGTTTTTTTCGCAGGGGGGGATATTCAAATTTAATAAAAGTGAAGCTGGCCAACTATCGTTAAGTGCTTGTTCGGCAATATTCATTGCAATTTCTCCCGCAAATTCAAAATTCTTCCATTTAAAACTAGCAACACTTATTGCCATGGAGGGAACATTTTCTAAAGTGCCTTCCATAGCTGCAGCGACTGTGCCTGAACAAAAAATATCTGTCCCTAAATTGGGCCCGTGATTTATTCCAGATAGTACCAGATCAGGTTTATGATCCAAAAGTTCAGATAGTGCTAATTTGACACAATCAGCAGGTGTGCCGGAACATCCCCAAGCTTCAATTCCTTCTCCAAATAATTCGTCAGCTTTTTCCACTCTTAATGGGGATTGTAAAGTAAGACCATGACCAGTAGCTGATCTTTCTTGGTCAGGACATACTACTTTTACTTTATGTCCTCTTTTTTGGGCTGATTTTGCTAAAGCTCTTATCCCTGCTGCAAAAACACCATCATCATTGCTAATTAATATATTTAACGGTTTCATTAATCAATACATTTTATTTATGGACGATATTTAAGTAAGATAAAGCAATACTTATTTTTACTATATCAGTGAGTCAAATTGAATCATTAAGTCAAATTGAGGAAAAATTAAATAATCTTTCTTTAACAGCAAAAAATAATATAGATAATTCTAATACTCATGAAGAATTGGATCAATTGAGAGTTTCCCTGCTAGGGAAAAAAGGTGATTTATCAATTATCTTGAAAACAATGGGTCAATTATCTGCTACTGATAGACCAATTATTGGCCAAAAGGCAAATTTAATAAAGATAAATTTGCAAGAACTAATAACTGAAAGAAAAAATAAACTAAACAGCGAAGCCTTAGATAAAAAGATTAAAAAAGAAAAAATTGATGTAACTATCCCTTCAATTGGAACACCCCCTGGGAATAAACATCCTTTGATTACAACTCAAGACGAAATAATAGATATTTTTTGTGGTTTAGGATACTCAGTTGAAAGCGGCCCTGAAATAGAAACTGATTTTTATAATTTTGAGTCTCTCAATATACCCAAAAATCATCCCGCAAGAGATATGCAGGATACTTTCTACTTAGATGAAAATCGACTTTTGAGGACCCATACTTCTCCTGTTCAGATAAGGTACTTAGAGAAAAATCCTCCTCCAGTAAGAATTATTGCTCCGGGAAGAGTTTATAGGAGAGATGCTGTAGATGCTACTCATTCCCCTGTATTTAATCAGGTTGAGGTTTTATGTATCGATGAAGATATCAATTTTAGTCATTTAAGAGGAACAGTTCTTACATTTTTAAAGACCTTTTTTGGAGATATTCCTGTAAGATTTAGAGCTAGTTATTTCCCATTTACTGAACCTTCGGCAGAAGTAGATGTTCAATGGAAAGGTAAATGGTTAGAAGTAATGGGATGCGGGATGGTAGATCCGAAGGTCTTAGGAAAATTAGGAATAGATTCTGAGAAATGGACCGGATTCGCAGCTGGATTAGGAGTTGAAAGATTTTGTATGGTAAGACATCAGATTGACGACATCAGAAAATTTTATACAAATGATCTTAGATTCTTAGAACAGTTCTAATAGTATTTAATTCTTAAATTAGGATTGTCCAACAAATTAGTTTAAGATAGTACTAGTTTTAATTTTTTGATTGGTACGTAAAGCAGGACTAATCGTTAATGATGGAAAGGAACTAGCTGTTCAAACTGCAACTTCTGTTCAGAAAAAATTGGAAAAATCTAATTTTGAAGTTGTAAGAGTTAGTAGCTCTGGAGGGATGGTTGGTTTCGCAAATCCTGATCAACATTTTCGTCCTTTGGGATATACGAATTGTGTTCCAGAGGGGTTTGATTCATCACTGGAATTTGCAATTGTTCTTGGCGGAGATGGGACTGTCCTTTCTGCTGCAAGACAAACGGCACCTGCTAAAATTCCAATTCTTACAATAAATACAGGTCATTTAGGATTTCTGGCGGAAGCTTATTTATCTAACTTAGATGAGGCTATAGATAAAATAATTGCTGGAAATTGGGATATTGAAGAAAGAACTTGCTTTATCATTAGTGTAATGAGGAATGATCAGAGGCGATGGGAGTCTCTTTGCCTTAATGAGATGGCTCTTCATAGAGAACCTCTAACAAGTATGTGTCACTTTGAGATTTCTATAGGGCGACATGCTCCTGTGGATATTTCAGCTGATGGAGTAATTTTGTCTACTCCAACTGGTTCTACTGCATATTCTCTGAGTGCTGGAGGACCAGTTATTACACCTGATTGTCCAGTAGTACAGTTAACTCCAATTGCGCCACATTCGTTGGCATCAAGGGCACTAGTTTTTAATGATTCAGAACCAGTAACTGTTTTCCCAGCCACTCCTGAAAGATTAGTAATGGTTGTTGATGGGAATGCTGGTTGTTATGTTTGGCCTGAAGATAGGGTTTTAATAAGAAAAAGTAAACACTCCGTGAAGTTTATAAGACTCGAAGATCATGAATTTTTTCAAGTTTTAAGAAATAAACTAGGTTGGGGGTTGCCCCATGTGGCTAAACCTGACAAATAACAATCACTCAAATTTATTTCTTCCCTTTTAATAGAAAAATAGGATTATTTGGTTCTAATCTCAATCCCTCAGCGATACTTAAGCTTTTATAGGTCTGAATTAAATTTAAATTTGTTTTGAAATTTTTATCTTCTAATTCCTCTTTCAACTCTTTAATAGTTTGAATGTCAATTATTGGGATAACTATAATATCTCCAATTCTCATGCCCTGAGCCATACTATTAATAATTTGAAGTTTAGTCTTTTTATCACATCCTCCAATTACTAACCTATTTGGTTTGTAAAAAGAACTTAAATTTCTCGTATTCAAGGTTTTAATTATGTCTTCCTCAAAAATAAATTTTGGTTTTACGCCAAGTCTTTTTGAGTTTTCTAGTATTAATGCTTTTGATCCAATCCTTTTATCGATACACAACAAGTCTAAATTAGGCCTTAATTTTAATGCTTCTAAGCCAATTGATCCACAACCTGCTCCTATATCCCAAATGACACCATTTTTCGGGAGCTCTAAATCAGCTAAGATTTGAACGCGAACTTCTCTTTTAGTTAATAAATTTGGTCTATCATTATAAGTTTTAAAAATACTGTCATTGATTCCGAAAAGAGGGATATTATTATTTGAAAAATTTTTCTTTGTTTTTGTAAGAACAACAATGTTTAAACTTGATATATCAGAGGGTAATGACTCTTTAAGACTTAATTTGCGAATATTTTCATTGTCGAAGCCTATCTCTTCACAGAGCCAGAAATCATAGAAGTCAAACAGATTTAATTCTAATAAATGTTTTTTGATTACTTCTAAACTTTTGGTTTGTGAATCTGTAATAATTGCCAAACTTGAAGGCCTTGGTTTAAGAGCCTCAACTAACCTAGTCGAATCTCTGCCGTGAATACTTACATTAACAGTATCTTGCCATGGGATCTTTAACTTGCTAAATGCTATTTGAATGCAAGTATTTGAAGGGTAAAAACTTAATTCATCTTTTGAAAAATTTTCTAGAAGTATTCTCCCAATTCCAAACCATAGAGGATCTCCTCTTGAAATTAAAATTACATCAGTTTTTTGAGATTTAAGCCAGTTAATTAGTTCGTTATTACTTTTGCTTGCAAAAAATGATTTCTTTTTTTCTAAATTATTTTGACTCCATGATTTAATTTTTTCAAAATATGAATTAGGAACTGCAATAGAATCCGTCTCTAGAAATAGATTTTGTAATTTGAGAGGTAAATCTTCAAATTTATAAGAATTAATTCCTACTACATGAATTTTTCTTTTTTTTTCAGTCATGAATATTTAATTAAAAGAAACTTATCTATTTGATTGTTTTATTAAATTATCTTATTATTATTCAAGTTATAATAGTAAATTAATTGTCTGAAAGGAGAAAGAGATTACATGATTTATTGTTAACTCTAATAAAAAAAGATAATGAATTTGAGTTTATTGAAGAAGATTCCAACGATTTAACATCTAGCTATTCTGAAAAAGACACTTTAAATTTATCTCGAGTTATAGAAAAAAATCGTAAAATAATTAAAAGATATCAAGCTATTGTAAGAACAGCTGTAACTCTAGATGCCCTGATGGATTCTGAAAATGAAGAAAATTACAAAATCAAAAAATAATATTTTTTTAAAAGGAATATTACCTTTACTTTTACTACTGTTTTTTATTTTTAATCCAATAAAAGTATACGCAGAAGTTGCAGAAACAGAAATAAATGGGGAATTAATCAATGCAAGTAGTGAGTTTTTAAGGGACTTGGACTTTGAAACTTGGCAATTAGTAGCTTATAAATCACCTCTTTTTGCAGATAAATTAATCTTAAGAGTAATAGGATATCCAGGAAATCTTAGGATTGACCATCCCACTGAGTTGAGGGTCGAATCAGGGAGAAAACAGTGGCTTTTAGATGATAAAACATTACTTAATGTGGAATTAGTAAATGATGGAAGACAAGCTGCTGCAGAATTTGATCTTGATGAATTAATTAAAAATTTAGATAAAAATAGACCATTAAGATTATCTTTGTCAGGAGTTTTTTCTGAGTTACCAGTCCCTCCCTTTGTTGTTAAAGAGTGGAGATCAATAAACTGAATTTGATTTTTGGAAATGTCTGAAAAAAATGTAAGCCATACAAAATGGATGAAAAGAGCAATTTTTTTGGCTTCTTTAGGCAAAAATACAACGAGTCCTAACCCTATGGTGGGAGCAGTGATAATTGATAAGAATGGAAAGCTTATTGCAGAAGGATTTCATTACAAGGCTGGCATGCCCCATGCTGAAGCCATGGCTTTTAATAATTTAAAAAAAGATGCTAAAGGTGGTTCAATTTATATAAATCTTGAACCTTGCTGTCACCAGGGTAGAACACCTCCATGTGTAGATAGGGTGATATCCTCTGGGATAAAAAAGGCTTATATATCTATTGAAGACCCTGATAAAAGAGTCGCTGGTAAAGGTATTAAGCTGCTAAAAGAAGCTGGAATACAGGTTCACTTAGGATTATGTAAAAAGGAATCCTTAGATTTAAATAAGGCTTTCATTCATAGGAATATTACTAACAAGGCATTTGGTGTTTTTAAATGGGCAATGAGTATTGATGGAAGAATAGCTTTAAAAAATGGAAAAAGTAAATGGATTACTAATGAAGAATCAAGGGCATTAGTTCACTCTTTTAGAGCAGAATTTGATGCAATAATCATTGGTGGAAACACATTAAGAAGAGATAATCCCCTTTTGACTACTAGAGGTTTAAAAAAACCTGAGCCTTTGCGAGTTGTTTTTACAAAAAGTTTAGATCTGCCTTTGAAATCTAATCTTTGGGATTGTAATAAGGCAAAAACAATAGTTATTTATGATTCTTCAACAGCAAATGAAAATTATCTTACTAGGATTCCAAAGTCTGTTGAAGTTGAAAAGGTATCATCAGATAATCCAGAGTTAATTTCAAAAATACTTGCTAAAAGGGGATGTAATAAAGTTTTGTGGGAATGTGGCCCTCGATTGGCTACTGCCGCTATTAAATCTAATTGTATGCAGGAAATTATAACTTTTATTGCTCCAAAAATTTTAGGCGGAGAAAATAGTATGAATCCCCTTGGGGATTTTGAGTTTGGAGAAATGCATGAAATTATTAAATTAAGCGAATCTCAGCTTAGTTTGATTGGTGATGATATATGCGTTAAGAGTTCATTCAAAAATTAATTTTTAAGATATTTTATATGGGTTAAAGTACCGTACGGTTCTTACCCAAAACAAACAATCACAGATACGGAAACTGTTGGTTTAGTTTATAATGAGTTTAGATTTGTTCACAATTATGCCAATAAGACAAGACGATAATCAACCTAATAGAAGATTTGGAATTATAAATATCATTTTGATAGGAGTTGGAGCACTACTTTTATTTAGTAGCCTTTTCCCTAATCAAAATATGCAAATCCCTAGAGTCCCTTACTCCTTATTTATTGATCAAGTTAATGATGGAGAGGTAAAGAGAGCATATATTACCCAAGAACAAATCAGATATGAGTTGAATGGAGCTGAAGAGGGCGCCCCCTCAGTGTTAGCGACAACCCCAATTTTTGATATGGATCTGCCTCAAAGGTTAGAAAGTAAAGGGGTGGAATTCGCTGCTGCTCCTCCAAAGAAACCTAATTTCTTCTCAACTATATTGAGCTGGGTTGTTCCTCCTTTGATTTTTATCCTTGTCTTACAATTTTTCGCTAGAAGAAGTATGGGAGGCGGAGGTGCTCAAGGTGCTCTAAGTTTTACTAAAAGTAAAGCTAAAGTATATGTACCAGATGACGAATCAAAAGTAACATTCGCAGATGTAGCAGGAGTTGATGAAGCTAAGGAGGAATTAACAGAAATAGTTGATTTTTTAAAAAAACCAGAAAGATATACTGATATAGGAGCGCGAATACCTAAAGGTGTACTTCTTGTAGGACCACCAGGAACAGGAAAAACTCTTCTTTCAAAGGCTGTGGCTGGTGAAGCAGAAGTCCCTTTCTTCATTATTTCAGGTTCTGAATTTGTAGAGCTTTTTGTTGGCGCTGGAGCTGCAAGAGTTCGAGATCTATTTGAACAGGCGAAGAAAAAAGCTCCTTGCATAATATTTATTGATGAATTAGACGCGATAGGTAAGAGTCGTTCAGGATCTATGGGTGTAGTCGGTGGGAATGATGAAAGAGAACAAACTTTAAATCAGCTCCTTACAGAAATGGATGGGTTTGCCTCTGCCGACAAGCCTGTAATTGTCCTTGCAGCTACTAACCAACCAGAAGTGCTTGATGCTGCTTTACTAAGACCCGGCAGATTTGATAGACAAGTTTTAGTTGATAGACCAGATCTGTCTGGAAGAAAAACAATTTTGGAAATTTATACAAAAAAAATTAAACTTTCTGACTCAATAGACTTAGATTCTATTGCTCAAGCCACTAGTGGTTTTGCAGGAGCTGACTTAGCCAATATGGTAAACGAAGCCGCTTTATTGGCTGCAAGAGCTAAAAGAAAGAGTGTTGAACAAAAAGATTTAAGTGAAGCTATAGAAAGAGTAGTTGCTGGTTTAGAAAAGAAAAGTAGGGTTTTACAGGATGATGAGAAGAAAGTCGTTGCGTATCATGAAGTGGGTCATGCAATTGTTGGTCATCTTATGCCTGGAGGTTCAAAAGTTGCAAAGATTTCGATTGTACCAAGAGGTATGAGTGCGCTTGGCTACACTCTTCAATTACCAACTGAAGAGAGATTTTTGAATTCCAAAGATGAACTAAAAGGTCAGATAGCTACACTTCTTGGAGGGAGATCTGCTGAAGAGGTTGTATTTGGAAAGATCACTACTGGAGCTTCAAATGATTTACAGAGAGCAACTGATATAGCAGAACAAATGGTTGGTACATTTGGAATGAGTGATATTCTTGGTCCCCTTGCTTACGACAAACAAGGAGGAGGTCAGTTTTTAGGAAATGGAAATAATCCTAGAAGATCTGTTAGTGATGCTACTGCTCAAGCAATTGATAAAGAGGTTAGAGATTTAGTTGATGATGCGCATGAAACTGCACTTAATATTTTGAGGAACAATTTGCCTCTTCTGGAGTCGATTTCTCAAAAAATTCTTCAAGAGGAAGTTATAGAAGGGGAGGATCTCAAAGCTCTCTTGGCAGAGAGTAAAATGCCTGCATAGTAGAATCTAGTTCTTACTAGAAAAATTTATGCTAAAACCAAATAAGCTTGCTAATAATAATTTCCTATCAAGCTTGGATTTATCAACTGATGAGGTTTTTCATATTTTAGATCTTGCAATTAATTTTAAAAATAAAAAAATAAGTGTTGATCTTAACAATAAAGTTTTAGGATTAATATTTGATAAGTCATCAACTCGCACAAGAGTTAGTTTTCAAGTTGCCATGTCAAGGCTTGGTGGAACAACTATCGATCTCAATCCGACAACCTCTCAAATAGGTAGAGGTGAACCTATCAAAGATACTGCAAGAGTTCTTAGTAGATATTGTGATGTTATTGCGATTAGAACTTTTGAGCATTCAAATTTGGAGGAATATGCAAAGTGGTCTACTAAGCCAGTTATTAATGCACTTACAGATTTAGAACATCCATGTCAGGCCTTAGCTGATTTTTTAACAATTTATGAGGAATTTCTCGATTTTAAAGATGTAGTTTTGACATTTATAGGTGATGGAAATAATGTTGCAAATTCTCTTATTTTATGTGGGGCATTATTAGGAGTAGAAGTTAGAATTGCATGCCCAAAAGGCTATGAACCTGATGCTCTGATTATAAAAAGAGCAAATGAAATATATAAAGATAAAAATTTATTGAAAATCACGGATGATCCTTATAAAGCCGTTTCTGGCGCAAATGTTCTTTATACAGATGTATGGTCATCTATGGGTGAAGAAAATTTTAAGGAAAAGAAAGATAAAGACTTTAAGGGATTTACTATTGATAAAGAATTACTAGGTAATGCTAGTAAAAATGCAATTGTGCTTCATTGCCTGCCTGCTTATAGATCTAAAGAAATTACTGACGAAGTTATTGAAGGTGAAAGAAGTAGAATCTTTGATCAAGCCGAAAATAGATTACATGTACAACAAGCACTTTTATCTTGCTTGCTTTAGAAATTTATTGCATTTTTTTGTTAAAAGAGGTACAAATGTATTAGTTACTTTTTTGTCGTGTTACATTCTTCTGACAAGCTAACAGAAGCCCAAAATGAGCTTTATACCTGGATAAAAGAATATATAAGTAATTTCCAACATAGTCCATCAATAAGACAAATGATGCAAGCAATGGGTCTTAAATCACCAGCTCCTATTCAAAGTCGGCTAAAACATCTTCAGGAAAAAGGATATATTTCTTGGCAAGAAGGTAAAGCAAGAACACTTCAGTTAATAGATGAGATGATAGAAGGAGTTCCTGTTATGGGATCAGTCGCAGCAGGAGGTTTAATAGAGACTTTTTCTGATGTTAATGAAAATCTAGATTTTTCTGAAGTTATTAAAAAGAAAGATGTTTTTGCTCTTACAGTTAATGGAGATTCAATGATTGATGCTTGCATTGCAGATGGAGATATGGTTTTGATGGAGCCAATAAAAGACTCTCTTTCTCTGAGAAATGGCACTATTGTTAGTGCATTGGTTCCAGGGCTTGGAACCACATTAAAATATTTTATAAAAAAAAATAATAAGATATTTTTGGAGGCAGCAAATACAAATTATGAACCTATAGAGTTAAACCTAGATGAAGTTGTAATACAAGGAAAGTTACTAGCAGTATGGAGGAAAATATAGAGTTTAAACTGCTAAACATAAATAACTAATTTTTATAATTTAAGTTTTTTTTAAATGAATCTAATAAAAATAATTAGAATTAAAGAATATTTGTTTCCTTTATATTTTTAAAAATTTAATTTTAATTGCATTGAATATTAAAGATAATTATCGTATAGTTTTATATCTAGGATATTTAATTTTATATGAGATTTGATTACATAAGTAGTCCTGAGAATTTAAGTAATTCAGTATTAATATGTCCTGATCAATGGGAAGAATTTCGTGAAATAAATTTATCTAAATTTTTAAATTTAATAAATCCAACAAGCAATCATTTCAGCTCGCATTATAAATTAAAGGGAGAAACAAACATAAGTAATTTATTTTCTAATCATCTAATAAATAAAAGAGTAGATATATATGAAAAAGCTCTAGATTTCATCCTTTCTGATTATAGATGGGTAATGTTATGCGAAAGAAGGTGGGTAAATTCTTCTATTTTTTACGTGGCAAAAATTAGGGAATTAGTTATTGGATGTTGTAATTATATTGAAGATAAAAAAATCAAATATCTTTTTTCTGTAAATGTCCCTCATTGTATTGAAACTTGGCTTTTAGCGATGATATTAGAGAATATATACTATGGTGAGGTTTATATTTTTGATATTTCTGCGATACCAGGCTTCATTTCTATTTATAAGGGAATTGATAAATTAGTCTCTTTAGAATTGGATAACAGATTTGAGTGTGCTGATATTACTGCAGAAAAGTATGCTTTAGATTACTTAAATGCTTCAAGATCTGATTCTTCACATAGAGATGAAAAAGGAATGCTTACATGGATGTACAATTTGGATGGATATAAGGCATTTTCAATATACAAACCTATACATATACCTCAAAGGTTAGTTCAAAAAATATATGCAAAATATATTTTCAAGAAATATTTAAGGAACATGCAAAAGGGAAGCAAAATACAAAACAATAGTGCTGTTTATTTTATGCATTATCAACCGGAGTCAAGTTCTTTGCCTATGGGTAAAAGTTTTGTTGAACAAACACGTGCTATCAATACTCTTAGGCTAACTTTGCCAAAAGAAATGAAAATTTATGTAAAAGAGCACCCTACTACTTATATAAAACCAATTGACCCAAGATTTAGACCTCCTCAGTATTATGAAATTATCAGTTCAATAAAAGGAGTAGAATTTGTCGATCCAATGTACCCAAGTTATGATTTAATTGACCAAACAAAAATAGTTTCTACCCTTAATGGTAAGGTTGGTTTTCAAGGACTTCTAAGAAATAAACCATGCATTTGTTTTGCTCCTTCTTCATTCAGAGATCATTCGGGATGTCATTTTTATAAAGATTCAAAAGGTCTAGAAGATTTTCTTAGAAATATAGATAATGTAGATTTCCAATCTTCAACAGATTATTTTTTAAATAGCTTAAAAAATAAATGTGTTTCTGGCTTTGAAGTTAAAAATGGAATATTACCAACCATAAAAAATTCTATACATGAAAAAGCTAGGAGAGTTGGCATTATAAAAATAATAAAAACGTTGTTCGGTTGTTAAAATTTTCAAAATTAACCTTAAATTTTAATCCTATATACCAATTTAAGATAGATTCAGTTCAAATTAATTATGAGTAATGATTGATTTATTATTTGTCCAGTTCCAACCATATTTGTCTTTTCTCCGTTCAGATTTATAGTCCATTTTCTCATTGGATCATCTTTTCTTTTTTTTCTATCTTCTTTTGGATTAAAATCTCTCCACTCAAAATTTTTAATTTTCTGAGATTTCTTTAGGTAATCTTCAATTGATTCTTTACATGGAGTATTCCATCCGCATTCCCAATCTTCAGAGCCATATCTCTTATACCTTACTAGAACATCTATTGGATCTTTATTATAAATAATTGTCAAAATAATACATCCTAACTTATTAGTACAGGAAATTAAATTATTTAAAATAAATTTAAAATCATCAAAAATACTTAATACTCCAGATAAAATTACAATGTCACACTCTGGTTTTTTTTTCCATTTCTGAAATTCAGTGTTTATATTTTGTACAAAGTAATTAACATTGGGCATTTTACATTTTGCTTTCATTATCATTTTTTCAGATATATCAAATCCTGATAGTTTCGAATTAATTATATTTTCTTGAAGAAAATATAATAATTCTCCAGTTGCGCAACCACAGTCAAGAATGCTTACCTCTGGTTCTTTTATTTTTTCTTTTATAATTGATAAGATTAATTCAAAGTCTTGTCTTTGATTATTGTATCTATCTTCATTAAGATAAATATCATCGTCAGAAAATCTTTTTTTCCCCCAGTTCATCAATTAAGCCATTATTTAATTTTAAATATAATGTAGTGATGGAATTTTGAGCAAATTAATAACTATAAATTATTTAAAATCTTTCATAAAAGGATTTTCCTAGACAATGGTCAATATGTTTTTCATTATAAATTCCTAAGGGTTCTTCCTGTAGTTCGAAAAAATGTTGATCCCATTCTCTTGCATATAAATAAGACCAATTTCTTTGAAGGTTTTTTTCTAGGAATCTTGCATTTGCTGTTCTACCATCAATAATTATTAAGGTTCCAGGTTGAAGAAAATGTTCAATTGAAATAATATCAGCAGACATAGGCATTCGATCTGAATGTTTTGTACTAATACCACGGATACTCCCAATAGCTGAGAACTGATCGGGAGCATCTAAATAAATTAAATCAGGAGATATATTAGGAATAGGATCGAAGAAAGTACAAATTCTTCCAACAAATTCAGATGTTTTCAATTGGGCTTTATTAAAAATTAAAAAATTATTGGTTAAGAGATCTTCAGGTGCGTTTTTTTTACATATTTTAATCCATTTAGAATTGTTATCCACAGAATAACATTGATATAAGTTTGATTTTCTTAAATTTCTAGATGTATATTCGAAAAATTTTGATTTGTTATTTCTTAAAGCATCAGCAAATATTATTGAACTTTTGCCTACACCAAATTCCAGAATAGTAGTAACTTTTCTGTTTTTAGCAATATAATGCAAGCGAGCTAAATCATCAAATTCTGCTGCGAAAGGAATTCGATTATTAGGATCAACATTTTTGTTAATTTGATGTGAATAATTTTGATCTAGATTTTGAATATTCTCTTCAATGTTTAGAATTTTTTTAAGATAATTTGAGCTGGTGTACTTTACCCAATCGAACTCTTTTGGTATTAGGTCTAATTCTGAAAGCATAATTAAATATTATCCTTTTAAATTAATCACAATATTAATCTAAAATAGAATTTAAAGTAAAACTTAGTAAATTTAAACCATCTTTCCCACTCCTTTCAGGATGAAATTGCATACCAATAGTATTTTTATTTTTTATCATTGAGACAAAGGAGTGGCCTTCGAAATTTGTTGTAGAAATAATGTTTTTTTCAATTTCTTTTGAAGTCATCAAAGCGTAGCTATGTACAAAATATTGATATAAGTTCTCGAAATCTTTTGGCATTTTTAAAGAACTTTGATTATTTAAGATTAATGAATTCCAGCCAACATGTGGAATTAAGCTTTTCTTCCCATTTATATTGAAAGATGGTAATTTTTCTACCTTCCCACGAATTAAGTTTAGACCATTACAATTTTTATACTCTGTTCCTTCTGATAGTAGTAATTGCATACCTAGGCAAATTCCAATTAGACGCCCTCCTGATGAACTAAAGTTTCTTAATTTTTCAAGCAGGTTGAAGTGATTTAGTTGTCTCATACCCTCAGGAAAGGCACCTACTCCAGGTAATACGCAAAAATGAGTGTTATCAATAGTTTCAAAGTCAGTCGTTAATTTACAGTCAATTCCTAAGTGATTGAATGCATTTATAAGGCTTTGAGTATTACCCATCCCATAATTTATGATGCTAGCTTTAATATTTTCTTTAATATTAGTAAGGGTAATTTTTTCTGATAAATCTCTAACTGAAAAATTTAATTCTTTGAGTTTTTCTTTTGTTTCCTTAATATTTATTCTTTGATTATGTAAAGCCCAACCTATAGCGACCCCTGAGAGATTTCTATAATCTTTATAAACTTCTATAATGTTATCTTTAGACGAAAAGCCACCTCCAATAACTAAGGGTATTTTTACTAAATCCTTAACATGAGATATTAAATTAATATCTGGACCATTACCAGTACCATCTCTATCAACTGACGTTATAAATATCTCTCCTGCCCCTCTATCTTGACATTCTATTACCCATTCATTAAGATTCTTTTTGGTTCTTTCTCTTCCAGACTCAATCATTACATCCCATCTTGACTCAGTTGAGTAACAGACTTGTATTGATATGACGACACACTGACTACCAAACCTTTCAGAAAGTTCATTTATAAGGTCAGGATTTCTAATGGCTGCAGAATTTATAGCTAGTTTATCTGCTCCAGCAGCCAAAAGTTTTCTACCATCTTCAACTGTTCTTATCGCCCCACCAGCAGTTATTGGAACGAATACTTTTTTGGAAGTATTTCGCAAAACTTCGACTAACCCATTTCTTCCATATAGACTTGCTACCGCATCTGTATAAAATATTTCATCAACGCCTTTGGCTGCATACTTTCCAGCTGCTTCACATGCGTCCCCAATTACTCTTAATCCTTCAAAACGAATGCCTTTTATAAGTCTCTTTCCCTTTATATCAAGACGAGCAATTAAACGCTTTGAACTGCTCATTTAGCTTTATTTCCTTCCCACATGGCTGCTTCAATATCATTTCCTTGGTTATTGATTTTATTGAAAACCGTATGACGTAATTTCCATCCTTCATTTTTGTCCCAAAACCATAAATGG
>QCLW01000006.1 GCA_003214235.1 Prochlorococcus sp. AG-418-F16 | reverse complement strand
CCAAAGGAGGCAGTGAATCTATTGTAAAAGCCTTAATTAATGGATTAAAAAAAATGGAGGAGAATTAATACTCTCTTCAAGAGTTAAGACAATAAACTTCAATAAAAATTTAGTTACAGGTATAACACTTGAGAATGGCTCCACTTATAGTTGTGAATCTGTTGTAATGAATACTGATGTTTGGAATTTAAAAAAGTTAATTCCAAATAAAATCTCACAAAAATGGAAGAAAAAGGACTTGGATCCTAATAAATGCGATTCTTTCCTTCATATGCATTTAGGTTTTGATGCTGATGGTCTTGAAAATTTGCCAGTACATGCGATACATGTTGATAATTGGGAGAAAGGTATAACCTCAGAAAGAAATATAGCTGTATTTTCAATCCCATCTGTTTTAGATAAAAATATGGCCCCTAAAGGTAAACATGTTCTTCATGGATATACTCCAGCAAATGAACCATGGGGAATTTGGGAAAACCTAAATCCAAGAGACCTAGCATATAAAAATTTGAAAGAAGAAAGATGTTCAATATTCCTTAATGCATTGCGAAAATTCATCCCTGACATAGATGAAAGGATAGATTTAAAGATGTTAGGAACCCCAATTACTCATAAAAAATTCACTAATACCCATTGCGGTAGTTACGGTCCAGCATTATCTGCAGCAAAAGGTCTTTTCCCAGGATGCAAAACTCCAGTGAAAAATTTATTTACCTGCGGTGCAAGTACATTTCCAGGTATTGGAATTCCCGCTGTTTCAGCAAGCGGTGCTTATGCAGCTGAAAAGATTATTGGTAAAAAAGAATTTAAAACTCTTCTTAAAAAAATAAATTTATAAATCAAGTTCTTTTTCTTAACTATACAAATAATTAGTTAAGAAAAAAGAATAAAGAGAGCAAAAACGTTCAATAATGATAATCTTTATCTGAACATAAACTTAACTTATAACTTTTATATGTTTTTCTTATCAATTCCTCAAGCCTGGCATTTAGTTGGAACTTGGTCAGAGCAACTTCCAAGCGAGTCAAATCTTATAGGAATGGGCCAAACAGAATTAATGATGACTTTACATTCAATATTTATTCCTCTCTTACTTGTAATTTTATATTATCTATTCAATGGATTTAATAAAAAAGAATCCAAGAAAATCAAAGGATGATCGTTTTAAACGTTATTTAGCCGAACTTCTTCTAACTACTTTTCTTCCTGAAGAAGTGTCAACTCCGTTTGAATCTTTTGTTTGAGAATTAGTTTCAACATTATCAATATCACTCTTGTCCATTTCTGCGCAAACACCTACTACCATTGCAGCCTGCATTTGATCTGGCAAATCCCCAATAGTCAATAAGGCCTTTAAAACTAATTGAAGTCGGGTTTGCCGATCAATGTCTGGTCTTAATTTTTTTACAGTATTCCAAAGTTCTTTGGTGACTTCTTTTAAAAGTTCTCGATCTACAGCCAAATTAAAACCTTCTTGTCTTTTTACTAATCTAACAAAAAATTGGATCTCTTAAAATAATATTCAATAAAAAGATTGTGAGTTGAAATTTTTCTATGCGAATACAAGTTGCATTTGTTGATGCAATTCACTCTTATCTTTCAAAAGTTCATCTTTTTCAATCTTCTTTAAGGTAAAAGTTCTAAAAAATTTCTTTTGAATCTTTATTGGAGTATTTTCAAACTTTTCATTTTTACTTACTAGAGAATTCCACTCTTTTGAATTAAAAGGGGCATAAGGAGAAGATAAAATAACTTTCATAGCTTAATAATACATCTGTACTAATAATAGTACAAATTTACCATAACGCAACATCTCTCCCTTATTTGTTCTATAAATCGTCTTTACGAAGTAATTGGTTTTTTTTATCTAATTTATAGAATTCATAAGTTTCATAAATGAATCAAAGTATAATGCATTACTTATTAACGTCTTTTTTTAGTGTCTTAAGACTTTTGTTGCTAAAAACCTTTTAAAACAGAGAATTTGTTGAAATAAACATTGACAAGATATTTTTAATCGTGGTTCCTATAAAAGAATTAGTGATTTGATTTTAAATGCTTCTAAGTAATCAAAAAAGGCTAAAGATTCGCGAGATAATCAAAAGAATTGCCCAAGATAAATCAATTTCATTAGGAGAGAGAATATATGTTGAGAGATTTGCACAGCACAATTCGACAATTTCTCTTTGGTTAAAAAAAGCTAACAGTTTTAGGAGGAATGGCGTAAAAAATGATGGTGGAATTGATAACCTTTTACAATCACTTGGGATAGATGGACTCGACAAAGAAAATCATTACGACCCAAATGACGATGATATATCTAACTGGTTTGGAGGTGCTCCTGATTGGCTAAAAAGAAGTTAGGTTAATTACATATTCAACTCACCCAAGCTGTTTTAAACAAATACATACTCGCTAAAGATATAAATACCCAAAAAAACCATGGTAAAAATTTAATGGGAACTACATATTCTTTTGAAAAGGTTTTCATATAGATTTTTCTTTTAGATTATTTCTTCCTTACTGTTTTTGAAAATAGGTTTAATTGCTCTATTTATAGAGTTTTGTAGAAAATAATAAATGAATACTCAAAGATATTAAATCACTCAAAATCCATAAAAAGTTAATTCACCTAAATAACCGAGCACTATCTAAGAAACTTTATTTTCAATTTTAATTGGAAAATTTACTATTTTTGCATTGCCCTGTTCTGAATCATTCCAATACTTTATAAGTCTTTCTAATTCATCAATCCTCTTTTTGGCATTTGCAATCTTTTCAGTTGTTTTCATATAAAATTTTTATCTATCCAATTAATGCATGAAAAAAATATATTTCAATGGAAGATCCATATTGAGATTAGAAATATTAATTTTTGGTTAATTACTTAGGTGCTACGTAGATCTCTTTTAAATAAGTAATTATACTTAAAGAAAAGTGATTTTAATGAAGAAATTAAATTCTTTGATCTTAAATAATACTGTCAACTTATTAGACTTCATATACTCTGGTAGAAATTTACAAAGATTCTGGGTTTTAGAAGTTATCGCTAGATCACCTTATTTTGCATTTCTTTCGGTTCTGCATTTTAAAGAATCCCTAGGAATTAAAAATGACAAAACAATGTTTTTGATGAAAGAACATTTTTATCAAGCTATTAACGAAACTGAGCATCTTAAAGAAATGGAGAAAAGAGGAGGAGATAAGTTTTGGATTGATAGATTTTTTGCGAGACACCTTGTACTTGTCTATTACTGGATCATGGTTCTTTATTATTTGTTTTCGCCAGCGAATGCTTATGATGTCAACATAAAAATAGAAGAACATGCATTTAAAACATATTCCAAATATTTAAAAGATAATCCAAATGACCAAAAAATTAGAGAAATCGCTCAAGATGAATTAAATCATGTTCAAGAACTTAACCAAGCTTTGTCAATGCTGACTTCAGTTTAAATAAGGGCTGAAAAATCTATTAGCAATATTGAGATGATTACCGAAGAAGAGATTAATCCAAGGCCAATCATTAATAAGACATAGCCTTTTTTCCTAGGTAATTTATAAAAAGCCAATCCAATTACCAAGGTCATTATTAATGAAGAAAAAATTATAATTTTTTCATTAACTAAATTCAGATGCATAACTAAATTTGTTTCTTCAAAATATTTAAGAAATTTCGATAAAGGTACTTCTTCTTCTATTTTCTTGAAATAGTCAAAGGCGCTTATGAAAGCAGAAATTAATAAAGACAATGAAACAATTGCCGTAACTGGTTTTGTTAACCTGTTAATAGTTCTGTTAAAACTTACTAATAAAACAAAAATAAATAAAGCACTAATAAGAGGTATTAAAGGTATAAGAATTGCTGTATTTATGAAATTTCCCACGAATAAAATTTGCATCTATCTTAAAATTTTATATTATTTTGAAGCTTTATTTTATTAAGTAAGATTTTTTAAAATTTTTAAATGTAATTAGTACCTATTGCATTCTGTGTAAATTGATACCAAAATTTAATTAGTATTAATATGTAGAATGTTAGCTATTTCTGAAATTATCATTGCAAGCGCTATCTTCCTGGGAATTGTATATTGGGAAGTTAAATTCCTTTACACCAAAACTACAGTGGCAAAATAACTTTCACTTAAAACAAAAAAGTTAAAAACTAACAAAATTTAAATAAAATTTAAGAATTTAAGTTGACAAAAAAAGCTCTGTATATGAGAGAATAAACACAAATATTTTTAGCCCTTCTAATGAGCGAAGTCCGAAATCCTAATACTAATTCAACTCAGCAGCAGCAGCAACAGCAACAACAACAATCTTTTTCAGAAAGTAAACTCAATGCTGCTGAGAGTGAGAGACTATATCTTGAGATGAAAGAGGCTTGGCTCTAAATTTAATTTGTGTTTTAAATAATTCTTATATTAATTATTATTTTTTTTACTTTTGAATTAATTAATACTTTTTTATTTTCTATACCCTTTAAATTTTGTTTAACCGCAAAAGAAACTTGTTTAGAAAACTAAAGCAGTTAGAGAAAATCAACGGAAGGCTTGCAATGGGAGGGTTGATATATTTAGTTTTTACAAAATTAGTTTCTAACCGTGCGGATATATTAGACCAGCTTAAATCTTATTTAATTTAAAAAATGAATTGAGAATCTTATCCAGGAATATTTCTTTCTATATAAGCGTCAGTTAAAGCTAAAATTAATCCCAATAATGTTGACAATATAGCAATTTCAGTTGATCCCATTTCATTTTATTGAATTACCTCTAGTTTGCAAATTAATTCAAATTTCGACAACAAAACTAATAACTTATTATAGTACATATATACTATTAGTTATTTATTTTGAGCTCGGCAACCCCTGAATTTCTTTTCGTTAAGTCTGGTGATTATGTAGCAATTAAAAATGAAGGGAATTGTGAGGATACTAAAGAAAAGGATAAAAATTATTGGGTCGGTCAAGTTATTGACTGTATTGGAGGAGCTAGAAATCCAAATTCATGGACCTTGTTTCAAGTAGCCAATATTGACAATGGAGAAATCACTATAATTAATGCCGATATTGTAGAAAAGATTTTGAAACCTTCTGAAAGTTAATCTTATGGATAAACAAATAAACTTTAAAAATTATTAAAAACCAAAAGACAAAAAGAACATTTAAGAGAGAATCATCCCAGTTCCAAGCAGGCAAGTCCGTATACTTGATTCATTGAGCAGGAAGGTTGAATACCTTTGTACATTCTAAAAGTTTTTGATATTTCCTCAAATCCCAAACTTGAAAAAAGATAATTTGAATAGGGGTTAAGATTAGAACAATCCAATAAGATTTGGGAATCTAATTCACCCACTAAATTCCTGATTAGAAGTTCAGCGAGTGGGGGGGTATCAGCTAAAAGAGGTCCAATTCTCCAGCCTTGCTTATTATCCTCTAAGACACAAGGTCTTATCCTGCCAAATCCATGGCACATCCCATTATTATCGACAATTGCACTAACATTGCCATGAGAATTTTTCAACCAGTCATTTAGAAAATGAGGCCTAGGACTAGGTTCTCTTTGATCATCGTAAATTAAGACCGCTTCAGAGGAAATTTTATTACCAGGAACAACTTTAAAAGAATGAAATTTATCATCATAGAAATTACTCAATGGTAAGTGTCGCAAACCATTTAATTTCCATCTATTTGTAATTGAAGATTCTCTAAAACCCCACTTTTGGTAATCATTCAATCTATCTGGAGCAGCCTCTAGGCCAATACAATCAACATTTTTTAAATACTCGAGTGCATGTTTCCATAATCTCACTCCATATCCATTATTTCGGAATTCTTTTTTTACGATAAATAAACCTATAAAACCATATGAGGAATTATATTTAATGCACGCAATAGAACCTATAGGATTATTGTCTAGGCAGCCAACCCATACTCCTTGTTTATCTGTATTTCTATAAATTGATACATCATCCATTCCAGGAGAAAATCCCTCTAACCTTGCCCAATTTGTAACTTCTGATATTTCATTTGTAGATATCAATCTAATTGAAAATTTTCCCTTCATAGAAATATATTAACTAGGAAAAATTAGAATTTTCAAAGGCAATATTAATTAATTTGATTCTTTCTTATAAATTATTCACTTTAGCTTAATTGCTTAAAAAACTTTTGCTATTTCCAATTTATCCTCTGATATATTTAATACTATTCATAGAATTAAATAATGAAAATTTCTGATAAATTTCATTTAGAAAATATCTATAAATTAAAGAATACAGTTCTTACTGGTAAAACAGAAGATATAAAATGGAGAATCAAACAGATAAATATAGTTTCTAAACTTTTAGATGAAAATAAAAAAGAGATAATAAAATCACTTTTTATTGATCTAGGAAAATCTGAAATTGAAGGGCTTTCAGAAATCCTTTTAATTAAAGAAGAAATTTCACTTATAAAAAAGAAACTTAGTTCTTGGATGCGTCCAAAAAAGATTGCAACACCTTTTTATCTATTTCCATCATCCTCCAAAGTTATTTATGAACCCCTTGGGTGTGTCTTAATTCTTGGTCCATATAATTATCCATTATTGTACATTTTAAAGCCATTGGTAAATATTTTCGCCGCAGGAAATACTGCAGTTATAAAACCATCAGAGAAATGTCCTTCAACCTCAAAACTTATTAAACAGCTTACTTCTAAATATTTCCAAAAAGATGTCCTATTAACAGTAGAGGGTGACTATAAACAATCCATAAAATTAACTGAACAAAATTTTGACCATATATTTTTCACCGGAAGTACCGAAACAGGAAAATCTATTATGAAATTGGCTTCAAAGAACTTAACTCCATTAACTCTTGAATTAAGCGGAACAAATCCTGTAATTATTTTTAAGAATGCGAATTTAGAAGTTGCTGCGAAAAGAATTGTTTGGGGCAAATTTTTTAATTCTGGTCAATCATGCATTGCTCCAAATCATATCTTTGTAGATCAAGAAGTTGAAAATAATTTCATAGAAAAATTAAAGCAATGCATAGTAAGTTTTTACGGAGAAAATCCAATAACTTCCGAAAACTTATCTAAATTAGAAAAAAAGCAATTTTCATCGACTCTAGAAATTCTCAAAAGATATAAAAAAGAAAAAAGAATTTTATATGGGGGAACTTTTAGTAAGAAAAAATTAAAAATATCTCCTACAATTTTGAGAACTAAATTAAATGAAACAGATATTTTGCAAAAAGAACTATTCAGTTCAATACTTCCAGTAATTGGAATCAATGATAAAGAATCTGCTTTAAAACATATTAATCAAACATCAAAACCATTGGCAATCTACTTATTTGGAGGCAATAAAGCAATCCATCATCAAATTTCAAAAACAACCAGCTCAGGAACTATTTGTATCAATGATGTAATGTTACCTGTCCTTATTCCAAATTTACCTTTTGGAGGTGTTGGTCAGAGTGGTATTGGCAAATTTCATGGACAGGAAGGTTTTCGAAATTTTTCAAATCAAAAATCTATTACTTTCAAAAGTTTTTTATTTGATTTAAATCTTAGATATCCCCCTTACGACAGAGTAAAGAAATTTTTAAAGTTTATTTTTAAGATTTAAATTACCTAATTTGTTTTCAAAACCCTAGCGATTTTTATTTAAGAGATTATCTTTAAATAAACAGTGAAGTTAATGGAATTAGTATTTATAGTACTTGCAATCCTTATTAATTTTTTTAATCACTCATTGATAAAATCAGAAGAAATGATTGATTCAGCAAAAAATACAATTGATAATATTGCTGAAAAAGAATCAATTTCTGAAGATAAAACTGAAATAAAAAAAATTCATATCGTAAAAATTGGAGATACAATTTCAAGTATTTCAAAGTTCTATTCAATAAATAAAGATTTAATTATTAAATTGAATAATTTAAAAAATGAAAATTACATCTATGTTGGGCAAAATCTTATTATCTCCGAATCTAATGAAAATTCTAAACAACAATCAGATTTAATAAATAATTATCATATTGTTCAAATAGGGGAAAATCTGACAGAAATATCAAATAAATACAGGTTAAATGTAGGATATTTGGTTGAAATTAATAATCTCAAGAATCCAGCTTCTATAAAAGTTGGGGAAAAGCTCTTATTAAGCAAAAACAATCCAATTAGTTCAGATAATGATCAAATAATTAAAAATAAAAAAAATAATGAATTACTTGAGTTAGATAAACAAATTTATGGTCCAATAATTTTTCAAAGTAAATCTTATGAAACAGTTAAAGGGAGAAAAGTTTTAAATGTACTAAATCAAGATAATAAAAAACTGATTCTTTCAATTAATTGCGATAAAAATGAATTAGATGTCAGAATCCCAGGCAGAAAATGGAGGGGAGGGGAGCCTGCCAAAGAAGAATTCGAAAAAAATTTAATAAATGATTTTTGTTAAAACTTTTAATTAATATGTGTGAATAATTTGTCTAAGACAATTAATGATGGGTTATTCTTTAAGAAGTTAAATAAAAAGTAATGGCAATTTCAAGAGGGGATCTCGTAAGAGTAAAAAGACCAGAATCATATTGGTACAATGAAATAGGTAAAGTTGCTTCTGTTGATGAATCAGGTATCAAATACAACTGTGTAGTTAGATTTGATAAAGTTAATTACGCTGGGATAAGTGGTACTGAGGGTGGAGCGAATACAAATAATTTTGCTGAAAGTGAATTAGAGAAAGCTTAAATAATTGCCTGAGTTACCTGAAGTAGAGACTGTTCGAAGAGGTTTAGAGCAAAAACTTAATAACTTTATTATTAAAAAAGTAGAAGTCTGTAGGGAATCAAATGTTGCTTTTCCTTCTAATAAGGAAGAATTTATTAAGGGGCTTCATAACTCACTTCTATACAAATGGAATAGAAGAGGAAAATATTTAATAGCTGAACTAAAAAAAATTCAAAATGAGAATATTCAATTTCCTCTCGAAAAATCCTTAAAGAATAACGGATTTCTTGTGGTTCATCTAAGAATGACTGGATATTTCAAATTTATTGATAACTATACTCAGCCTTGCAAACATACAAGAATAAGATTTTTCGATAAAAAAAATAATGAGCTCAGGTACATTGATTTGAGAAGTTTTGGTCAAATGTGGTGGATTAAGGAAGGTTTATCGCCTTACAAAATAATCAAAGGATTAGGTTCATTAGGACCAGAACCCTTCTCTAAGGACTTTGATGCAAATTACCTAAAGAAAGTTATATACAAAAGAACAAAATCTATAAAAGCTATCTTATTAGATCAAACAATAGTGGCAGGCATAGGTAATATTTATGCAGATGAGAGTTTATACTCGGCTGGCATCTCACCTTTTAGGGAAGCTAAAACAATAAAGAAGAATGAGTTAATTAATCTCAAAGAATCAATTGTTGATGTATTAAAAAAAAGTATAGGTTCTGGGGGGACGACATTTAGTGATTTTAGAGACTTGGAAGGAGAGAATGGAAATTTTGGTTTACAAACAAATGTCTATAGGAGAACTGGTAAAGAATGTCGCAAATGCAAAAATTTAATTGAAAAGCAAAAAATTTCTGGAAGAAGTACTCATTGGTGTCCAAATTGCCAAAAATAAAAAAGGGCTTACTCAAGAAGAGTAAACCCTTTTAAATATTTTTACCTGGCATCGAGCTATTTTCTCAAGGGGCTACCCCCTAAATATTTTCGCCGCTGATGCGTTTCACAACCGAGTTCGAGATGGATCGGAGTGGTTCCACATCGCCATGAACACCAGGATAGTGTGAACCTTGAGAACTGCATAGAAAATTATATACATTAAAAACAATAAATTAAGTTTATTTGGTCAAGCCCTCGGTCTATTAGTACTCCTCCGCTGCACTTGTTACCAAGCTTCCACGTAGAGCCTATCAACGGGTGTTCTTCCCGTGACCTTACTGGCTTAAGCCATGGCAATACTCATCTTGAGGTGGGCTTCCCACTTAGATGCTTTCAGCGGTTATCCACTCCGCACATGGCTACCCAGCGTTTACCGTTGGCACGATAACTGGCACACCAGAGGTGCGTTCCTCCCGGTCCTCTCGTACTAGGGAGAAATCCTCTCAATATTCCTGCGCATACACCGGATATGGACCGAACTGTCTCACGACGTTCTGAACCCAGCTCGCGTACCGCTTTAATGGGCGAACAGCCCAACCCTTGGGACCGACTTCAGCCCCAGGTTGCGATGAGCCGACATCGAGGTGCCAAACCTCCCCGTCGATGTGAACTCTTGGGGGAGATCAGCCTGTTATCCCTAGAGTAACTTTTATCCGTTGAGCGACGGCCCTTCCACGCAGAACCGTCGGATCACTAAAACCGACTTTCGTCCCTGTTCGACTTGTAGGTCTCACAGTCAAGCTCCCTTCTGCTTTTGCACTCAACGACTGATTTCCAACCAGCCTGAGGGAACCTTTGTGCGCCTCCGTTACCTTTTAGGAGGCGACCGCCCCAGTCAAACTGCCCATCAGATACTGTCCGCTTCCCGGATAACGGGTAAGCGTTAGAACCCTAGCTCTAAAAGAGTGGTATCTCACCGATGACTCAATAGTACCCACGAGCACTATTTCAACGTCTCCCACCTATTCTGCGCATTCAGAGCCCGAGCACAATATCAAACTACAGTAAAGCTTCATAGGGTCTTTCTGTCCGGGTGTATGTAGTCCGCATCTTCACAGACAATTCTATTTCGCCGAGCCTCTCTCCGAGACAGCGCGCAAATCGTTACACCTTTCGTGCGGGTCGGAACTTACCCGACAAGGAATTTCGCTACCTTAGGACCGTTATAGTTACGGCCGCCGTTCACCGGGGCTTCAGTCGCCAGCTTCACTAAAAGCTAACCAGCTTCCTTAACCTTCCGGCACTGGGCAGGTGTCAGCCCCCATACATCGTCTTGCGACTTAGCGGAGACCTGTGTTTTTGGTAAACAGTCGCTTGCGCCTCTTCACTGCGACCAGCTCTCGCTGGCACCCCTTCTCCCGAAGTTACGGGGCCATTTTGCCGAGTTCCTTAGAGAGAGTTATCTCGCGCCCCTCGGTATTCTCTACCACCCCACCTGTGTCGGTTTCGGGTACTGGCATTTGTGTCTTAACGGGTATAGGGCTTTTCTTGGAAGCATGACATCACCAACTTCGCTGCCGTAGCAGCTCGTACTCACGCCTTAGCTCAAGATGTTTTCTCCATCTCTCAAAGCCTTGAACGCTTGAACCAGTAACCAACATCTGGCCTGGCTAGCCTTCTCCGTCCCCCTTCCCAAAACACAACTGGTACAGGAATATTGACCTGTTATCCATCGACTACGCCTTTCGGCCTCGCCTTAGGTCCAGACTAACCCTCCGCGGACGAGCCTGCCGGAGGAACCCTTAGGGTTTCGGGGCATGGGATTCTCACCCATGTTTTCGCTACTCAAGCCGACATTCTCACTTCTATGCCGTCCACGTCCGCTTACGCTAACGCTTCACCCTACATAGAACGCTCCCCTACCATAAATAAATTTATCCGCAGCTTCGGTATAACGCTTAGCCCCGTTCATTTTCGGCGCAGGATCGCTCGACCAGTGAGCTATTACGCACTCCTTTGAGGATGGCTGCTTCTAGGCAAACCTCCTGGTTGTCTGGGCAATCCCACCTCCTTTATCACTTAGCGTTAATTTTGGGACCTTAGCTGGCGGTCTGGGCTGTTTCCCTCTTGACTATGGAGCTTATCCCCCACAGTCTGACTGCCTAGTTACACACAGGGTATTCAGAGTTCATATCGATTTGGTACCGCTTTCGCAGCCCGCACCGAAATGGTTGCTTTACCCCCCTGCTGGAGCACTAGACGCTACGCCTCAACGTATTTCGGGGAGAACCAGCTAGCTCCTGGTTCGATTGGCATTTCACCCCTAACCACAGCTCATCCGCTGAATTTTCAACTTCAGTCGGTTCGGACCTCCACTTGGTATCACCCAAGCTTCATCCTGGCCATGGTTAGATCACCAGGGTTCGGGTCTATAAACACTGACAAACGCCCTATTAAGACTCGCTTTCGCTGTGGCTCCACCATTTCCGGTTTAACCCGCCAGTGCCTATAAGTCGCCGGCTCATTCTTCAACAGGCACACGGTCACCCGATTAGTCGGGCTCCCATTGCTTGTAAGCTCACGGTTTCATGTTCTATTTCACTCCCCTCCCGGGGTTCTTTTCACCTTTCCCTCGCGGTACTGTTTCACTATCGGTCACACAGTAGTACTTAGCCTTACGAGGTGGTCCTCGCAGATTCACACGGAATTCCACGTGCTCCGTGCTACTCGGGATACAGCTAGGTCAACTTATCTTTCGATTACGGGGCTTTCACCCTCTGTGGCACGCCATTCAAACGTTTCTTCTAGACTTGTTGATCCATATTGCTGTCCCACAACCCCGATAGTCAAGACTATCGGTTTGGGCTATTCCCCGTTCGCTCGCCGCTACTGAGGGAGTCGTTATTTACTTTCTCTTCCTCCAGCTACTAAGATGTTTCAGTTCGCTGGGTTAGCTCGCACCAACCTATATATTCAGTTGGCCGTACATGGGGTTGCCCCATTCGGAAATTCCCGGATCAAAGTGTGCTTCCAACTCCCCGAGACTTATCGCAGGTAACCACGTCCTTCATCGCCTCTGTGTGCCTAGGTATCCTCCGTGAGCCCTTTGTAGCTTGACCAATAACTTCAATAATTGAAGCATCAGCTTAATAGAATTGTTATTTAATGCATTCGCACAAATAATAAATCTGCATCATTAAAGATGCTTATTGTCTTTAAAAATAATCTATGCAGTTGTCAAGGTTCTCTGAAAACAATGAAATTAATTCAATGAGTCCAGCATCTTAATGATTTCATTAGGAAGCTAGAATCGTTCAGAATTTGATCACAACTCAAAACATTTCCTTTATCAGATTATGTAAGAGGTGGTAATCAGTGGAGGTAAGCGGACTCGAACCGCTGACATCCTGCTTGCAAAGCAGGCGCTCTACCAACTGAGCTATACCCCCAACATAGAGATATGGGCCATCCTGGACTTGAACCAGGGACCTCACCCTTATCAGGGGTGCGCTCTAACCACCTGAGCTAATGGCCCAGGAAAAATAATGGGTGTGACCTAGAAAAAACTTAGGAAATGAAATCCTTAATAAATTAAGAATGTGAGATACCGATCGACCTAAGGTGACAAAATAATAATATTAAACATTTTGTTGTCTCCCTGTTAGGAGGTGATCCAGCCGCACCTTCCGGTACGGCTACCTTGTTACGACTTCACCCCAGTCATTAGCCCCACCTTCGGCGTCCTCCTCCACAAGGGTTGGAGTAACGACTTCGGGCATGGCCAACTTCCATGGTGTGACGGGCGGTGTGTACAAGGCCCGGGAACGTATTCACCGCAGTATGCTGACCTGCGATTACTAGCGATTCCTACTTCACGTAGGCGAGTTGCAGCCTACGATCTGAACTGAGCCACGGTTTATGGGATTTGCTAGCTCTCGCGAGTTTGCTGCCCTTTGTCCGTAGCATTGTAGTACGTGTGTAGCCCAGGGTGTAAGGGGCATGATGACTTGACGTCATCCACACCTTCCTCCGGTTTATCACCGGCGGTCTTTCTAGAGTGCCCAACTAAATGCTGGCAACTAAAAACGTGGGTTGCGCTCGTTGCGGGACTTAACCCAACATCTCACGACACGAGCTGACGACAGCCATGCACCACCTGTCACTGCATTCCCGAAGGCACCCTCAAATTTCTAAGAGGTTCGCAGGATGTCAAACCCTGGTAAGGTTCTTCGCGTTGCATCGAATTAAACCACATACTCCACCGCTTGTGCGGGCCCCCGTCAATTCCTTTGAGTTTCACACTTGCGTGCGTACTCCCCAGGCGGAACACTTAACGCGTTAGCTACGACACCGAAGGGGTCGATTCCCCCGACACCTAGTGTTCATCGTTTACGGCCAGGACTACAGGGGTATCTAATCCCTTTCGCTCCCCTGGCTTTCGTCCATGAGCGTCAGTAATGGCCCAGCAGAGCGCCTTCGCCACTGGTGTTCTTCCCGATATCTACGCATTTCACCGCTACACCGGGAATTCCCTCTGCCCCTACCATACTCAAGCCTTTCAGTTTCCACTGCCATAATGGAGTTAAGCTCCACGCTTTAACAGCAGACTTGAAAAGCCGCCTGCGGACGCTTTACGCCCAATAATTCCGGATAACGCTTGCCACTCCCGTATTACCGCGGCTGCTGGCACGGAATTAGCCGTGGCTTATTCCTCAAGTACCGTCATATCTTCTTCCTTGAGAAAAGAGGTTTACAGCCCAGAGGCCTTCGTCCCTCACGCGGCGTTGCTCCGTCAGGCTTTCGCCCATTGCGGAAAATTCCCCACTGCTGCCTCCCGTAGGAGTCTGGGCCGTGTCTCAGTCCCAGTGTGGCTGATCATCCTCTCAGACCAGCTACTGATCGAAGCCTTGGTGAGCCATTACCTCACCAACTAGCTAATCAGACGCGAGCTCATCCTCAGGCGAAATTCATTTCACCAATAGGCATATGGGGTATTAGCGGTCGTTTCCAACCGTTATCCCCCTCCTGAGGGCAGATTCTCACGCGTTACTCACCCGTCCGCCACTAACCCGAAGGTTCGTTCGACTTGCATGTGTTAAGCACGCCGCCAGCGTTCATCCTGAGCCAGGATCAAACTCTCCGTTGTGTTCAAATCCTTTTGTAGATAAATCTACTCAATATGAATTGCATTCTCCAAATAAAAAATAAGGTTGACTTAAATTTATTTAGGTTCAGCCTCCTTAAATAATTAAGGATTACTTTGAGTGCACATTAAAAATATTTCTAAAGTGACTTTCCAAGATCTCAGATCCGTTGGTTTTCAAAAAACTAAAAGTTAGCAATTGAAAACAATTTATATATTCTTGACGGGACCTCACACCTTTATTGCAAATACATCTCAAAATTACCAAATCTAAATTTGATAAAGTTTTGACGCAATAAAAGCATCAGTTCCTAAGTTTTTAAATTTTCTAGGTGCAGAGTTAAACAACAAGTGAATAACTCACTTCGAAGGGTAAACCCTTCTTCTGGCTGAAAATACTGATAGAAATCAAATCTCCAAAAAATTCATTCATTTACCAAAAATCAGATTTAAGATAATTGCTTGAATAATGCAAAGAAATACATTTTTGCCCAGAAGAAAATACTAAACCATCCGACTGTAATTATGCAACCTTTTATACAAAAATTTTTTATTAATTTTTTATTTGTTCAAAGTCTCTTTAAACAACTAGGCTTAAATAAAGGGATATAAATGAAATGGCAGAAAGATTTAGTCAAAAAAATTTAAGAGTAAGACCAAGTTCAGATGAAGAGAAAATTGTAACAAATGCAAAAAAACACTTCGAGAAGACTCTAGTTGAGATATCAGGCGAGCTAGTAGGCAGTGTTGCTGCACTAGAACACCCAACAAAAAATAAAAAGTTAAATTATGGAGAAATATTTTTAAGAGATAACGTTCCGGTGATGATTTACCTCATTACCCAAAAGCGGTATGAAATTGTCAAAAAGTTCCTAAGTGTATGCCTTGAGTTACAAAGCTCTAATTACCAAACACGTGGAGTATTTCCTACTAGTTTCGTAGAAGAAAATGGAAAGCTTATTGGGGACTATGGTCAGAGATCAATAGGGAGGATAACATCAGCTGATGCCAGTTTATGGTGGCCCATTTTATGTTGGTATTATGTTAATAAAAGTGGCGATTATGCCTTTGGAAAAAGTCAAAGTGTTCAGAGAGGTATTCAACTTTTACTAGATTTAGTTCTGCATCCAACATTTGAGGGTACTCCCGTCCTTTTTGTTCCAGATTGTGCATTCATGATTGATAGACCCATGGATGTTTGGGGAGCGCCTCTAGAAGTTGAAGTTCTACTTCATGGATGTTTAAAAAGTTGTATAAATTTAATGGAATTAAGTCGAGCAGATCATGTAAGTAGACTTTTGGATCAAAGACTTATTCTTACTAACCAATGGGTTAAAGATTTAGGAAGTTTTCTTTTAAAGCACTATTGGGTTACCAGCCAAACAATGCAAATCTTAAGAAGAAGGCCAACTGAGCAATATGGAGATGATCAACACTTTAATGAATTTAATGTTCAACCACAAGTAGTGCCCTCATGGCTTCAAGATTGGCTAGAGAATAGAGGAGGTTATTTAATAGGAAATATTAGAACAGGAAGACCTGACTTTCGATTCTACAGTTTAGGTAATTCTTTAGCCTGTATGTTTGGAGTACTTCCGCCTGCAGAACAAAGGGCTTTATTTAGATTAGTTTTACACAACAGACAGCATTTGATGGCTCAGATGCCTATGAGAATTTGTCATCCTCATATGGATGTTGAAGAATGGCAAAATAAAACTGGCTCTGATCCAAAGAATTGGCCCTGGAGTTACCATAATGGTGGTCATTGGCCAAGTTTGCTTTGGTTTTTTGGTACAGCTGTTCTTTTACATCAAAAAAATTATGCTTCAGATGATGTGATTCTTATGGAAGAAATGAAATCTTTAATAGAGGAGTCATATTGGTGTCAACTTAATCAATTACCTAAACAAGAATGGGCAGAATATTTTGATGGGCCTACAGGTACTTGGGTTGGCCAACAATCGAGGACTTACCAAACTTGGACAATAGTTGGTTTTTTATTAATGCATCACTTCCTAAGAAATGATAGTAGTGATTTAGATATGTTTCAGATTTGAGTCTAAAATAACCCTAAAGTTAATGATTTATCAATAGGTAAGCAAGCACCAATACCTAGATATATTGTCAGAAAAGTTCCGAACAAGAAAACAGACATTGCTATCGGTCTTCTAAAGGGATTAGAGAATTTATTAACGTTTTCGATAAATGGTAAAATCATTAATCCAAGTGGGATTAATGTTTGAAGTGCAATACCCAAAAGCTTATTTGGTACTACCCTAAGTATTTGAAAAACTGGATAGAGATACCATTCAGGAAGTATTTCTAGAGGAGTTGCAAATGGATTTGCTTTATCTCCTAACATTGCAGGATCAAGGACTGCCAGCCCAACTACGCATGCAATAGTTCCTAATATAACTACTGGGAATATATATAATAAATCGTTCGGCCAAGCTGGTTCACCATAATAATTATGGCCCATACCTTTAGCTAATTTTGCTCTTAATTTTGGATCAGATAGATCTGGTTTTTTTAACGTAGACATATGGAAATCTGATAATGGTTTAAGTATAGAGGTTTATAAAGGACCTGAAATCCCCTGTTTACGAATCATTAGAAAATGCATCAACATGAAAACTGCTAATGACCATGGCAAGACGAAAGTATGAAGACTATAAAATCTTGTAAGAGTGGATTGTCCAACACTTTCTCCGCCCCTTAGTAGTTCAACCATAAAATCACCAATTATGGGTATTGCTGCAGGTACCCCTGAAACAATCTTGACAGCCCAATAACCAACTTGATCCCAAGGTAAAGAATATCCTGTCACACCAAAAGCAACTGTTATGACAGCCATTACAACACCTGTAACCCAAGTTAGTTCTCTTGGCCTTTTGAAACCCCCGGTAAGATAAACCCTAAAAACATGAAGGATTAACATCAACACCATCATAGATGCACTCCATCTATGAACAGATCTTATTAACCATCCAAAACTTACATCGGTCATCAAATAACTTACTGAACTATAAGCTTGAGTAACTGTTGGCTTATAGTAAAAAGTCATTGCAAAACCTGTTGCAAATTGAATTAGGAAGCATACTAAAGTTATGCCTCCTAAACAATAAAAAATATTTACGTGAGGGGGTACGTACTTGGAAGTTACGTCGTCAGTTATGTCTTGAATTTCAAGCCTTTCTTGAAACCAGTCATAAACAGATGAAGAATTCGCCATCCAAAAAAAAATTAGCTTTGATATAAAGAGCTTACTTAAAATTCTTATACTTGGTGTTAACACTTAACCCAATGAATTCATCTTTTAACAAACTTTTAACATTCAAAATATTGATCATAATATTAATGGTCAGTGTTTTTTCTACCAATTTTTTATTCATTGAAAGAGTGGATGCCCTCAGTGATAGCAAGCAATTAGTACTTGACGCTTGGGGCTTGGTAAATGAGGGTTTTTATGACCCAGAAAAGTTTGATGAAATCCAATGGAAGAGAATTAGACAAAAAACATTACAGAAACAAATTGAAACAAGTGAAGAGGCCTATTCCGCAATTGAAGACATGTTAAGACCTCTAGACGATCCTTATACAAGAATTTTACGCCCAAAAGATTATGAACTCCTGAAATCAAGTAATTTTGGTAGTGAGATAAATGGTGTTGGGCTTCAATTAGGTGAAGATGATGATAGTAATAAAGTGAAAGTTGTATCTACTCTTGGCGGCTCGCCAGCGGAAGAAGCTGGGATAGTTAGCGGGGACTTCATAGAAAAAGTAGATGGAATTTCATCAGAAGAACTAGGCCTTGCAAATACTGCCTCTAAATTAAGAGGTGAATCAGGAAGCAAAGTTTTAGTTGAAATATCTTCGGAATCAGGAGGAATTAGAGAGTTAGATTTAGAAAGGAGATCAGTAGACCTCAGACCAGTGAGAACAAAAAGATTAAGAGACGATTCTCACACAATAGGATATTTGAGGATAACTCAATTTAGCGAAAGCGTTCCAAAAAAGGTTGAAGAAGCTCTTCAAGAGTTAAAAGAGAAAGAGGTCGAAGGATTGATATTAGATCTTAGGAATAATTCAGGCGGACTAGTAAGCTCAGGGATCGCAGTTGCAGACTCATTATTGAGTGAGAAACCTGTAGTAGAGACAAGCAATAGAAATGGAATCAAAGATGCAATAATATCTCAAAAAGAGACATTTTTTGATGGCCCAATGGTAACTTTAGTAAATAAAGGGACTGCCAGTGCAAGTGAAATACTTGCGGGTTCATTACAAGATAACGGCAGATCAATTCTCATGGGAGAGCAAACCTACGGGAAAGGTTTAATTCAATCCCTAAAAAGTTTAGGAGAAGAAAGTGGAATAGCAATCACAGTTGCTAGTTATTTAACTCCCAAAGGTAATAATATCCAAGGTCAAGGTATGACACCTGATAAGTTACTGGATCTTCCGGATGCAAGTGAATACGGAAGTGTTGACGATAAATGGGTTAGGAATGCAGAATTATTTCTGGACTCACTTCTAGAGAAAGAAAAAGTTTCAATTCAAACTAGTGAATTAAGTGATGAAAAAATATAACCCTGAATTAACAAAAGATTGATAATTAATAATTTTAAACGCTATGAGAATTAAAAGAATTTTTCATGACCCAATACATAAAGAAATAGTATTTGATTCAGGGAAGCCAGAAGAATTAATGATTATGGAATTAATAGATACAATTGCTTTTCAAAGATTAAGAAGAATAAAACAATTAGGTTCGGCATCATTACTTTTTCATGGTGCAGAATCAAGTAGATTTACTCACTCAATTGGCGTTTTTTGTATAGCAAGAAAAATATATCATAGATTAATTGAAAGCAAATCTTCATTTTGTGAAAATAAATTTGTTCTATATGGAGCGGCTCTATTACATGATTTAGGTCATGGACCTTTGAGCCATACTAGTGAAGAAATATTCGATCACAATCACGAAAAATGGTCTCAAAAATTAGTTAAAAATTATTCTCCAATCAATTCAATACTCAAAAAGTATGACAATGAATTACCTAGACAAATCGCTGAATTATTTGAATCAAAACAACTATTTTCAAAACCTTTAAAAACATTGATTAGCAGTGAAATAGATTGCGATCGTCTCGATTATCTTTTACGCGATAGTTACAATACAGGAACCAAATATGGCTTAGTAGATTTAGAAAGAATTATTTCAGGGCTTACTTTTTCACCTGATGGAAATATTGCAATCAAACCAAAAGGAGTTATCGCTATTGAGCATTTCTTAGTACTAAGAAACTTGATGTATAGAACAATCTACAATCACAGAATAAACGAAATATCAACTTGGATTCTGGAAAAAATAATATCCACAATAAAACATAATTTTGAAAAGAAAATTTGGATAGATAGATCACTTTATAAATGGATATTTTCACCTGAAAATATCGATTTTGATGATTTCATAAAAAATGATGATATAACTTTTTATTACCATTTAATTAGATGGAAAGATGAATCTTTCGAGCCGCTTTCTACGCTATGCAAAATGTTTATAAATAGAGATTTGTTAAAAGCATCAGACATAAGTTTTTTGAGTAATATAGACAAACTAAAAATCCTCGCCTTTGCAAGAAAATTATGTGAAAAGAATAATTTTGATTCAGAAATATTTTGTGGCATCAAAGAAAAATCTTTTAAAGGTTTTGAATCTAATAATGCTTTAAAAATATGGGATGGCACTTATCAAAACTCATTAGAAGAAACTTCTGCATTAATCAACACTTTAATGAACTCTGAGGAGAGTTCCTTTATTATTTATCCCAAGGAAATAAAAAGTCAGATTAAAAATCAAATTTCAGTTATAAAAAATAAGCCCTGAATTCAATGGAAATCGTTTTAAATAATACTAAAAGTAAATATTTAAAAATTTTTTCTTTAGAAGATTTGGATAATATCCATGAAACTTGTAAAAAATTTTCTTCCATGAAAGGTCCTCTGGAAGCAAAAGTTTTCGCAATCAATGAGTCATTAAGTTCTCATCAATTATCAAAATTAAAAAATGATTTTGACAAAAATAATATTTGTTCTTTAATCATTTACTCAAATAATAGAGATACAATATTAACTGGAAAGTCTTTGAGAATAGATTCAACTTTTGTTAAAGAGCAAGAGATTAAAAATAAGTTACTTTTAATCAATAAAAAAAAGAAAGACGATATTCTTCACGAAGGTACAGTAAGGTCAGGTGAGAGAATATCTTCAAATGGAAACCTATGCATCATTGGAGACGTTAATCCAGGAGCCATAGTTTCCGCTGAGAAAAATATTTACGTTTGGGGGAAATTACTAGGAATCGCATTCGCAGGGAAGGGTGGAAACAAACATGCCTTTATCGCATCACTTTATTTAAACCCTTTACAGTTACGAATTGCAGATGTGATAGCTATTGGACCAAAGGATAAACCCAAAAATTATTATCCAGAAATTGCTGTAATCGATAAACAAACGATAATTATCAAGCCACATTTAATAGAGACTAAAAATTAATCAATCATTTGAAATAATTTAATTCAAACTCGATAAATTTAAGAATTACTTAATCTTTAAAATATTTAACTTTCTGCAAGTGGCCTTATTATTTGATAAATCCTTAAACTTCGTGGCGGAAAATACTCGCACAATATTAATTTGTTCAGGTAAAGGTGGGGTTGGCAAAACCACTCTAACCGCAAACCTAGGCATAGCACTTGCCAACAGCGGGGCTAAGACTGCTGTATTAGATGCTGATTTTGGCCTAAGAAATTTAGATCTTCTTCTTGGATTAGAAAATCGCATTATTTACACGGCTCAAGATGTTCTAGACAAAAATTGTCGCCTGGATCAAGCATTGGTTAGACATAAAAAGGAACCTAATCTTGCTCTTCTACCTGCTGGTGATCCTAGGATGTTGGATTGGATGAAGCCCGAAGATATGAAAAAAATCAGTGAGCTGCTTAGTGAGAAATTTGATTTTGTTTTAGTTGATTGTCCTGCCGGAGTAGAAGATGGCTTTAAAAATGCTCTCTCAGCTTGTAAAGAAGCTATTGTTGTTACCAACCCAGAATTATCTGCAGTACGTGATGCAGATAGAGTAATAGGGATTCTTAATACTTCTGATATTGAGCCTATCCAGCTTGTAATCAATAGAGTTCGTCCTAAAATGATGGCTAGTCAAGAAATGTTATCTATTGATGATGTTCAAGGGATCCTTTCTTTACCTTTGTTAGGTATTGTTTTAGAAGATGAACAAGTAATAATAAGTACTAATAGAGGAGAGCCACTGACACTCAGTGATGGTAGATCTCCTGCAAAAAAATGTTATCTGAATGTTTCTCATAGACTAACAGGAAAGGATGTACCAATTATTGACCCCAAAAATGAAGGTGACAGTCTTAAAGATAAATTCATGAGATTAATGCAAACAAAGGTTTTTTAAAATGATGACCCTCAGAGACCTTATAAACAAGTTACTAGGAAGAGAAACGGCTAGTGCAAACACAGCTAGAGAAAGATTACAACTTGTACTTGCTCATGACAGAGTTGATATGAGTTCTTTAACAACTGATCTTTTGGATAAAATGAGGAAAGAAATCCTTGATGTTGTCGCTAAATATGTTGAGATTGATTTTGAAGAGGTGGCAGTAAGTTTAGAGACGGAGGATAGAATGACTGCATTAGTAGCCAATTTACCAATCAAAAGAACTGTTTCAGGAGAAATAAAGTTTAAAAAAAATGACAAGAATGATAAAAGTGAACAAGATCTCAAAAAGTAATAATTTTTAAAAAGCAAAAAAAATACTAAAAATGATCCTCATTAATTGTAAGATAATAATTATGCCGGCTTAGCTCAGCGGTAGAGCAGCGCTTTTGTAAAGCGAAGGTCATCAGTTCAAATCTGTTAGCCGGCATCTTCGTTTATTTAATTCTTTTCAATAGTTTTTGCCGAAAACAACAAAATCAAACCTAATAGGGCAATGATAGGGGAAAAACTTATTTCAAGAACATGCTCTAAAAAAGATGCAAGGGGTTCAAATATCCAATAAGTAAAAAATTGAATTAATAGAACAAAAAATAATAATAAAAACATTAATATAATTCCCTAACTAATACTTCTCCTTCTCTAATCAGCCTCCAATCGCCACTTTTCTTCCAAGATATTATGGTACTGGCTTTCTCACTGCTTTTTTCCCATGGAATAGGTCCCAGAATTTCTACAGAAGGGAAGTCTAAAGCAATACCTTCAGCTGTCACTGATCCAGTGAAGCCTGAGATATTTGCACTTGAAGTTAACAATGGGCCTGTTTCTTTAATGAGAGATTGAGCCATAAATGAATTTGGGATTCTTAACCCAAGAGTAAGATCACTGCTTGTGAGGATTGCAGTATGTTTTTCTGAAGAAGGAATGACCATTGTCAAAGCTCCAGGCCAATATTTTGAAGCTATATTTTCGTAATCTTCTTTAGCTGATTCGTGAACATAATCGATTAATTGTTTGTATTCAGATCCCATAAGAATTAGGGGTTTATTTCTATCTCTTTTTTTAAACTCATAAATAATTTTTGAAAATTTTGGCAAGCATCCAATTGCAGGTAAAGTGTCTGTTGGGAAAATTATAGGTAAACCACTTTTAAGCGTTTTAAAGGCTGAATTGCAGTTTATTAAATTCATTTAGATTATTAACCAATAATAATTTATTTATATCTTCCTATAGTAAACCTTCCAATACCTGAAAGATCGTTCACAATTTCTACTGATTTAAATTTATTTTTAATAAGTAGTTGTTTTACTTTTTCACCATGATCAAAATGATTCTCTAAAATTAACCATCCCTTCTCTTTTAAATATAATGGTGCTTTTTGAATTATTTCCCTAATATGTGTTAAGCCATCTTCTCCGCCTAATAAAGCAATTTTTGGTTCAAAATTTTTTACTTCTTTGGGTAATTTTTCATAAGTATCAATAGGAATATATGGCGGGTTTGAAATAGCGAGATCTAATTTGCCTTTAAAACTTTCAAAAGGGGTCCACCAATGTCCACAATAAAATTTCAAATTTGATTGTTTAGAAGAATTTAAATAATTTTTAGTTGCTATTTCTAATGCATCTTGATCGATATCAGTTGCTATTCCATTCCATAATGGATACTCTAATGACAAAGCAATACTTATAGCACCTGATCCAGTTCCTAATTCAGCAAAAAGTAATTTTTGTGATTTCTTTCCAAATATCTTGAAGACAATATCAACTATAATTTCTGTCTCTGGCCTGGGAATAAGTACTTTATCTGTGACTTTTAATTTTAAGTTCCTCCAAAAAGTTATCCCGCAAAGGTATTGAATAGGACAAGAATTTAATAAATGATCTTGCCAAATAGATTGTAAATAGTCTAAGTTTTTTTTTAAATATAAGTCACCCTTAGGATTTATGCTCAACAAGCTCAAATCACTAGTCGATACGCCGCCTACAGAATCAAGTAAAAGAGAAAGAGATTGATTATCTCCACCTTTAGAAAGTTGTGTTTTTTTCCAAAATAAAAATTCTTTTACAGAAATGCTAGGCATTTATGAAAGTTTAGCGTTTTGGGCCAAGCTTACCTTTACCAGAGTCTGAGAAGAAGCTTGATTTTTCGCCATCTTGAGTGGAAATAAATAAACCTATAAGGAATATTGTTGGTACCCCAACGAATAAAAGACTAGCTACGAATCCAAAATTAGTAGTTTCCATTTAAATTAACGTTTCTAAATAGTTATTAAGACTATAGACATTTAACTTGAACTAAAGTGGAAAAATCAATAAATATTATCAACTGATTAACAGACTTAAACAATTTAGCGAGGTAATTTTTTATTTTCACTATTTATTTTAAGTTCTTCTAAGTTTGAAGGAGGAGATTGTGGTTTTGTTAAAATTACTGCTGAGGACTTTATTAATGTTTGGCATGCAAGTCGCCAATTATCTGGTCTATTTTTGAGTTTTTCTTCTTCAACAGAAGTGAGTGGACTTAAGGAATTTTTGCTTCCTCCTTCAACAGAAATAAAACAGGTACTACACTGTCCTGCTCCTCCACAATTTCCTAAAATACCTTTTAAACCATAAAGTTGTAAATTCTCTTTCATTACAAGTTCCCTTAAATTTTCACCAGGATTGCATTGAATCTCTAAATCCTCACGGATGAACCTAATAGTTGCCATTTTTTTAGTTATTTTTCTTATTTTGGCGCTTTACTTTGAGAATTGTGACCAAAATATTAACATTTTTTTGTCAAAAATTCCTTGTAAACTCAGTACTGTAAATTGATTTGCCCAATTTTTGCAAGAAAATAAATTTATTTACAAAAATCCCTTAAAGACTAAAAAACCCTTACTATCGTGATGTTTAGCTGTTTATTCAGCATAGTTACTAGAAATTAACCGATGGGATTGCCTTGGTATCGAGTTCACACAGTAGTTATTAATGACCCAGGTCGACTACTTGCTGTGCATCTTATGCATACTGCATTATTAGCCGGCTGGGCCGGTTCTATGGCTCTTTATGAATTAGCCATTTTTGATCCATCTGATGCTGTTCTCAATCCAATGTGGAGACAGGGAATGTACGTTATGCCTTTTATGGCTAGACTAGGTATCACGAGTAGTTGGAACGGATGGGATATCACTGGTGCTACAGGAGTTGATCCTGGATTCTGGAGTTTTGAAGGAGTTGCTGCAGCACACATTGTATTTAGCGGACTATTGATGTTGGCCTCTATATGGCACTGGACATACTGGGACTTAGATTTATGGGAAGATTCAAGAACAGGTGAGCCTGCTCTTGATCTACCAAGAATCTTTGGAATTCATCTTCTTCTAGCTGGACTTACATGCTTTGGCTTTGGAGCATTTCATTGTGCAAATGTCGGGATTTGGGTTTCTGATCCTTATGGCTTAACTGGTCATGTAGAGCCAGTATCTCCTTCTTGGGGCGTTGATGGATTTAATCCTTTTAATCCAGGAGGAATAGTTGCAAATCATATTGCGGCTGGCCTCATGGGTATCATTGGAGGAATTTTTCATATTACCAATAGACCTGGAGAAAGACTTTATAGAGCATTAAAACTTGGAAGTCTTGAAGGAGTTCTAGCTAGTGCTCTAGCTGCTGTACTTTTTGTATCCTTTGTCGTTGCAGGAACAATGTGGTATGGCTCAGCAACAACTCCTGTTGAGTTATTTGGTCCTACAAGATATCAATGGGACTCTGGCTATTTCAAAACTGAAATTAATAGAAGGGTTCAAACTGCTATAGACAACGGAGCCACTAAAGAAGAGGCGTATGATTCTATTCCAGAGAAATTAGCTTTCTACGATTATGTTGGTAATAGTCCTGCTAAAGGGGGCTTATTCAGAGTAGGAGCTCTAGTTAATGGTGATGGTTTACCAACTGGTTGGCAAGGTCACATTACTTTTCAAGATAAGGATGGTAACGATTTAGAAGTTAGAAGAATACCTAACTTCTTTGAAAACTTCCCAGTTATACTTGAAGATAAAGAAGGTAATGTAAGAGCAGATATTCCATTTAGAAGAGCGGAAGCCAAGTATTCATTTGAACAAACTGGCATTACAGCCACTATCTATGGAGGAGACTTAAATGGTCAAACATTTACTGACCCTGCAGTAGTTAAAAGATTAGCTAGAAAAGCGCAGCTTGGAGAAGCATTCAAGTTCGATAGAGAAACTTATAAATCTGACGGTGTATTCCGCAGCTCCCCAAGAGCATGGTTTACATATGCACATCTATGTTTCGGATTGCTATTCTTGTTTGGCCACTGGTGGCATGCTTCAAGAACTCTTTACAGAAATTCATTCGCTGGAATTGACGCTGAGATTGGTGACCAAGTTGAATTTGGTTTATTCAAGAAGCTTGGTGACGAATCCACAAGAAGAATCCCAGGAAGGGTTTAAACTAAACTTTATTATTTAATCTTATGGAAGCTTTTGCTTACGTTCTTATTTTAACTCTCGCAGTTGTTACATTATTCTTTGCTGTCGCTTTTAGAGATCCCCCTAAATTTGATAAAAAATGATTTTAAAAAAACCTCTTGTTAAAGAGGTTTTTTTTTTACTTTTCATAATTAGCATATTACTCTACTATTAGAGTTAAAGTTCACCTTATTTCACTACATGCAGTGTCCAACCTGTCAAAACACAGATAGCAGAGTTTTGGAATCAAGATCTGCTGATAGTGGTAAAAGTGTTCGAAGACGAAGAGAGTGCTTAAACTGCAGCTTTAGATTTACCACTTATGAAAGAGTTGAAACAATGCCAATATCAGTTATCAAAAAAGATGGGAGCAGAGAATTATTTAATAAAGAAAAATTAGTTACTGGCATATCACGAGCTTGTGAAAAGACTACCTTCTCGAGCGAAGCAATTATTAATTTTGTAGATGGAATTGAATCACAAATCATACAAGATTCTAATAAAGATATAAAATCTTCACAAATTGGAGAACTAATACTTAAATGCCTTAGAAAAGAAAACGAAGTCGCTTATATAAGATATGCCTCAGTTTACAGAAAATTTAATGGGGTAAAAGATTTTATCTCTACTCTGGAATCTCTTAAAGTAAGTTCAAAAAATCAATTAGCTTCAATTTTATAAAATTCAGCATCTTAAAGTGTAGAATACATAACACAAATAAATTATGCTATTGGTTTGCAGGCTAATAGTATTCCTTTCTAACTACCTTAGGTAGTCTGCGATGCAACAAATGAACGAAAATTCTTCCCAAACAATAAAAGAAATTTCTGAAGATAAAGAAATTACAAATTCATCTGAATTAAATAATGATTCAGCATCCCCAAATAAGGAAGATTTATCATTCGAAAAAAACGATATTCCTTCAGCAGATTCTTCCTCTAGCAGAACGAATACGGATTTCGATAACGCAGGATTTACACAAGAAGAATTTGCATCACTTTTAGGTAAATATGATTATAATTTCAAGCCTGGTGATCTAGTAAAAGGAACCGTTTTTGCTCTAGAACCAAAAGGTGCAATGATCGACATAGGTGCAAAAACAGCTGCTTTTATGCCTGTTCAGGAGGTTTCTATAAATAGAGTTGAAGGACTAAATGATGTTTTACAACCTTCAGAAAGCAGAGAATTTTTTATAATGAGTGAAGAAAATGAAGATGGTCAATTAGCACTTTCGATTAGAAGAATTGAATATCAAAGGGCATGGGAAAGAGTTAGACAACTCCAAAAAGAAGATGCCACTATCTATTCTGAAGTTTTTGCAACAAACAGAGGTGGTGCTCTTGTAAGAGTAGAAGGCTTGAGAGGATTTATCCCAGGTTCTCATATAAGTGCTCGAAAAATTAAAGATGACTTAGAAGGTGAGTTCCTACCTTTAAAATTTCTTGAAGTTGATGAAGAGAGAAACAGATTAGTATTAAGTCATAGAAGAGCTTTGGTTGAGAAAAAAATGAATAGACTTGAGGTCGGTGAAGTTGTTGTAGGCTCTGTTAAAGGCATTAAACCCTATGGAGCTTTTATTGATATTGGAGGAGTCAGCGGTCTATTACACATTTCTGAGATCAGTCATGAACATATCGAGACACCTCATAATGTTTTAAATGTTAATGACCAAATGAAAGTTATGATCATTGACCTTGATTCAGAAAGAGGAAGAATTTCATTATCGACAAAAGCGCTAGAACCAGAACCAGGCGATATGCTAACTGACCCTCAAAAAGTTTTTAGTAAAGCTGAAGAGATGGCTGCCAAATACAAGCAAATGTTATTTGAACAAACTGATGATAATGAAGAAGACCCAACGACTTCATCGGAAAAAGTTTAAATTAACTTATTTTAGTTAATGAGAGAAAGCGTAAAAATAAGTTTCTTTAGTTTTGAACAAGTATTCTATAAATTTACAAACATTGATTAATAACTAGTATCTAATTTAGGATGAAATTTAATATTTCAAAATTATATTGAAATGAGTGATTTCATCTTCACTTCAGAATCTGTAACTGAAGGTCATCCTGACAAAATATGTGATCAAATAAGTGACGCTGTTTTAGATGCCTTATTGACAGAAGATCCAGAAAGCAGAGTTGCGTGCGAAACTGTTGTTAATACAGGTCTTTGTTTACTTACTGGAGAAATAACTTCAAAAGCAAAAGTTGACTATATAAAACTAGTTAGGAATGTAATTAAAGAAATTGGATATGAAGGATATAAAGCAGGTGGCTTTGACGCAAATAGTTGTGCTGTTTTAGTAGCCCTTGACGAGCAATCACCGGACATTTCACAAGGTGTCAACGAAGCAGATGATGTTAACAATGATTTGGAAAACAATACCGGAGCTGGTGACCAAGGAATAATGTTTGGCTATGCATGCGATGAAACACCTGAATTGATGCCCTTACCAATTAGCTTGGCTCATAGATTAGCCATTCAACTCGCAAAAGTGAGACATGAAAAAATCCTTGATTATCTCCTCCCTGATGGCAAAACTCAAGTAAGTATAGAGTACGAAAAAGGGTTACCAGTTTCAATTAACACCATTTTAATTTCAACTCAACATAAACCTGAGATTGATGGAATTAAAAATGAAGAACAAATTCGTCAAAGAATAAAAGAAGATTTATGGACCAATGTTGTAATACCTGCCTCTGAAGACTTAGAAATCAAACCAAACATTAACGAAACCAGATTTCTAGTAAATCCCACAGGTAAATTTGTCGTAGGAGGTCCTCAGGGAGATGCTGGACTTACTGGTAGAAAAATTATAGTTGATACTTATGGTGGGTATGCAAGACATGGAGGTGGTGCATTCTCAGGCAAAGATCCAACAAAAGTGGATAGATCAGCTGCTTATGCAGCTCGTTATGTAGCTAAAAGTATTGTCAAGGCAAAATTAGCAAAAAAGGCCGAAGTACAATTAAGTTATGCAATTGGAGTTGCAAAACCGATTTCCATTCTTGTTGAAACTTTTGATACTGGTGTTATTTCTCAAGCTGATTTGACTGAACTTATTAAAAAGCACTTTGATTTAAGACCTGCAGCAATAATAAAAGAATTTGACTTAAGAAATCTACCAAAAAAAATGGGTGGGGAATTTTTCAGGAAGACTGCTTCCTACGGACATTTTGGCAGAAGAGATCTTGAGCTTCCTTGGGAAAATGTAGAAGAAAAAGCCACCCAATTAGCAGAGGCATCTAAAATCTCTTTTTAAATATTTATATTTATGCCAAATATTCTTTTTGGGGGACTAGATTTTGGAACAAGTGGTGCAAGAATATCTATAATCAATCTTCAAAAAGAATTAGTATATTCGAATTCAGTTCCCTATCAATACAGCTTTAAAAATCCAACTTCTTGGATAAATTCTTGTGAAAAACTACTAGATAGAGTACCTATTGCGGTAAAAAGGAACCTTAATAAATTGGCTATATCTGGCACATCGGGAACTTTGACAGCATGCAATTTAGAAGGTGAGCCTATAGGAGAAGCAATACCTTATAACCAAGCATGTGATGACAATAAGATCCTTATTCAAACGATAACTTCTGAAGAAGATCATTTACGAACTCCATACAGCAGTCTTGCTAAAGCATTAAAACTAATCGATAAATATGGTACGAATATTCTTTTAAGACATCAATCTGATTGGATAACTGGCTGGTTTTTAAAAGATTGGACTCATGGAGAAGAAGGGAATAATTTCAAACTTGGTTGGGATCTAATAAAAGAATCGTGGCCAAAAAGCTATCTCAATACTGCATGGCACAAATGCTTACCTCAAATAATAAAAAGTGGAAAAATTATTGGCCAAGTTCATTCTGGTTTAGCAGAAAGTTTTAACTTGAATAAGAAATTAATTTTAATCTCAGGCACCACTGATTCTAATGCAAGTTTAATAGCTGCAGGTTTAGGCAAAGAAGATGGTCTAACAGTTTTAGGAACAACTATTGTGGTAAAAAAAATTATTAATAATCCAATAAAAGAAAAAGGAATTACAACCCATAGAGTCAGTGGTGATTGGATCTGCGGAGGAGCATCAAACGCAGGATGTGGAATTCTATCAAAATTCTTTTCTGATCTAGAAATCAAAGAACTTAGTAGACAAATAAATACATCGAAAAACACTTCTTTAAATCTTTTACCTCTAAATAGTAAGGGAGAGAGATTTCCTATTAATAATGCAAATTTAGAGCCAATTCTTGGACCTAGGCCAGTAAGCGACTCACTTTATTTACATGCATTATTTGAGGGTCTAGCTAACATTGAATTGAAAGGGTGGGAAAGACTTCACGAGCTGACTGGTTCGCTTCCAAAAAAAATTATTACAGTTGGTGGGGGTTCAAAAAACCCTCAGTGGAGAAAAATAAGAGAAAAAATTATAAATATACCAATAGTTTCATGTAGAAAAACTACTTCATTTGGCACTGCCTTATTAGCGATTAATGCAAAACAATAGTTTTTTAGGATATTAGATCAAGATATAAAATTTTTAATAAAAAGGGTTTCACAAACTACACATCTTAATTTAGAGTATAAAGGTTAGAGCCGGGATAGCTCAGTTGGTAGAGCAGGCGACTGAAAATCGCCGTGTCCCCAGTTCAAATCTGGGTCCTGGCACCTTTTAACCCTGTCTTAGATAGGGTTTTATCCTTTCTGGACATCGAGTAAGCATAGGGTACTTTTATTTTTTATTTAATTTTATTATTAATAAATCAAGATTTTAATTTTCGACTCTGCAGACTTGACCGATCACACCCATAATTAGTTGATCTCCATTTGGATCTTGCCAGTCAGCAAAATTATTTAAATTACTACTTACTTCATCTATAGTGACATCAACGTCTCTAAAAGATTTTTCAAAACAATTTATATCCATCGTATAGAGAATATCTTGAGTAATTTCACTTTTAGTTTTGGGAATAAATTTACTCAATACCCTAACAGAACCATCTTCATTCCTTTTTATACTTTTTCTATCCCACAACTGTTCTCCATATTCACTCTTAGGGACTCCAATCCATTCATGAGGCAAAGCATCTGATTGTTTTATAGAAATAAAAAAGGAAAAGATTATTGAAAGGACTAAACAAATGCTATTTGTATACAATAATGAAGTAACTTTATTCATAGAAACAACCAGAACTAGTTTTGCAATACAAAATTGTTTTGCTGAGAGTAAATATAAGATTAAAAATTTGTAAAAATTTTTATTGATTAGTATTTCTATTATAGATACAATCAAATATTAAATTCCAAATCTACTCCCAATAAATTTATTAGGCAGATAATGAATAAAATACAAAAATTTCTCTCAGTAGTTTTTTTTATAGCTGTATTAGTTTTATTGATTTATTTCATACAAACTTATGGTATTGAACCTCTTAGGAACAAAATAGAAAGTATGGGAATTTGGGCTCCTTTTGGAATTTTCATACTTAGAGGAGTAAGCATAATTTTGCCCGCTCTTCCAAGTTCAGCTTATTCTCTTCTAGCTGGTTCATTACTAGGATTTCAAAAAGGTTACATAACAATTGTCTTTTCTGATATCGTTTTTTGCCAAGCTGCTTTCTTTATTGCAAGAAATCATGGTAGAGATCCTGTACGTAATTTAGTAGGTCCAAAAGCAATGAAAAAGATTGAGAGTTTTAATCAAAACCAACTAGAAGAAAATTTCTTTCTGATGACAGGTCTCCTAATGACTGGACTTTTTGATTTTCTAAGTTACGCAATTGGTATTGGAGGAACTCGCTGGAAAATATTCACTCCAGCTTTATTAATAAGCCTTCTAATCAGTGATTCTATTCTTGTAGCAGTAGGAGCTGGGGTCAGTAAAGGAGCAGGGTTATTTCTAGGAATAGCTCTTTTGGGAATGTTTGCACTAGCTACTATTTCAGGATTAGCAAAAAATAAAATTCCTAAATAACATAATTAATAATTCCGTAATTAGAAAAGAAAGATATGACATTTTTGCAAACAACAACTATAAATATAAGAATACATGCAAGAATATAAATCTATTAATTTTATAAAGTTATTAGATGACTACATTTAGACCAACTTCATACGATCGCCCTGGAGAACAAATATCGACTACTCCTTCTGGATTAAAAGTAACTTCTGCAAAGAGATTAATGGTGGATTCAATGGTAAGAATGATTCAAAAAGCAGAAAATCATTCAGTAGAAGATAAACTTGACGAAGAATCTAACAACAATTAATCAATTTATTGATCAAAGTATAGGAGAGTGGAAATCTATAAGAAGTACTCACACTTTAGCTTTTCAGGAATTTGAAAACTCAACAAGTAAAATTTACATAAATCATATCAACTTAAAAAATAAAAAAGCACTTGAAATTTTAGATAAATATAATTTAAGTTTGAACCTTGATACCATGGCCATTTCTATAAGGTGGCAAGCTATTAGTGATTGGGAAGAAGATAATATAAATCAGGAAGATGAAAATATTTTGATATTTTTACCCAAAGATGAAAATTCAGGAATTGTCCTCCGAAATAAAGGTTATACTGAATCCGTTATTTCATCTTCAAATTATTTTTTTGATGAACAAAATAATTTACACCTTAAAACTATTTACCAATCAACAGTTTCCGAAGAGAGAATTTGCTTTTTATCGACTCACATTAGATCCAGATTTTCTATTATTAGAAATCAAGAAAATAATTCAGTAATTCAGACTTCTCATACTTCAGAGATAAGAAATATAGCTAATTTAAAAGATTAATTATCCTTTCAAATTGAAACTCTGTTTCATAAATTAAATCAGCAAGAAAGCCTTTCTCTACTTGTAAATTATTTACTGTAGATCTTAAATCAGAGATGGTTGCATCTCGCATTAATTCAATAACCCTTTTTGCATTTCTTAAAGGCACCCCTAGAGCAAGATAAGTATTTTTAAGATCCTTTAAACAACTTTTTTCTAAAACTGATTCGTCATTAGAAATTAAAAGATAAGCAACAATCCTCAGAATTATTTCTCCATCTCTTAAACAAACGGACATCTTGTTAGTTGTATCTAAAGATATTTTTGAATTAACTGAATCTTGATTTTCACAAATCATTGCTGTTACAGCATCTGCTGCAATTGCATGTGAGTTTTTGGTTATGGAAGTTATTGAATCTAATCTTGAGTTTGCACTATTTATAAATTCTTTTATATTGCTTAAATCATTTAATTTCTTATCAGCGGACAATAGTTGATCATTATTCTTTGAAACTAACATTCCTAAAATTAAAGTTCGCATTTTAGAATAGTACAAAGCGAGTAAAAACAATACAATTTAAAAATTAACGCAACGCTTTTTAATTAATAACTTCATTCCAAAGTGATAGTCGAAATAATTTAAATAAAAAAAAATTTTCCGCTAAGATAGAGCTACATTTTTAATAAAGTTTTGGATCAGCAAGATTTAAAATTATCAAAAGAACTTATTTCCTCTTACAAAAAGAGATTAGAAAAAGAAATTCTTGATAGAAGTATGAAATTAAGAATACCTCAAAATAAATTTGAAGAAATAATTAATAACAATAATGAACTTATTAATTTAAAAAAAGCTTTAGAACAGTTAGAGAAAGAATCTGAATCCCAAAGTAAAGTCTGATTTTTGAAACTACCTTCCAACAGTGCCTCAAACTAACAACTCTCTTTTTAAGTCTTTAAACAATGAGCAACTTCAAGCAGTAAAACATGTTTATGGGCCACTATTGGTTATAGCGGGTGCAGGTAGCGGAAAAACTAAAGCTCTTACCCATAGAATTGCAAATCTTATTGAAAATAATTCTATAGATCCCCATAATATTCTTGCAGTCACTTTTACTAACAAAGCCGCTAAAGAAATGAAAGCAAGATTAGAAGTTCTTTTGGCACAAGAATTAGCTTTTAATCAATTTGGTCAGCCTTGGTCAACTCTCAAAGAAATTGATCAAAATCAATTAAGAACAAATGTTCACCAAGAGAGGCTTCAGAACCTTTGGATGGGCACTTTTCATTCATTATTTTCAAGACTTCTCAGATACGATATTGAAAAATATAATGATCCAGAAGGATTAAAATGGACAAGGCAATTTTCAATTTACGATGAAACAGATTCTCAAACATTAGTAAAAGAAATTATCAGTCAAGATATGAATCTTGATCCCAAAAGATTTGATCCCAAAAAGATTAAAAGATTAATAAGTAATGCTAAAAATCAATGCTTAACTTCGAATGATCTTTTAGAAAAAGCAGATAATAATTTTGATAAAATAGTTGCAGAAGCTTACAAGAGATATAGGATCTCACTTTCAAAAAATAATTCTTTAGATTTTGATGATCTTCTACTCTTGCCTGTTTTCTTATTAAGGCAAAATAATATGGTAAGGGATTACTGGCACAAAAGATTTCAGCATATCCTAGTTGATGAATATCAAGATACGAATAGGACACAATATGAACTTATAAAATTAATTACTGCGGGAAATACTGAACCAAAAAAATTCTTTAATTGGGAAGATAGATCAATTTTTGTAGTAGGGGATGCTGATCAAAGTATTTATAGTTTCAGAGCGGCTGACTTCAGAATTTTGATTGGTTTTCAAGAAGATTTTAAATATTCGTTTAACGATAATACAAAATCATCTTTAATTAAATTAGAAGAGAATTATAGGTCATCTTCTAATATTCTTGATGCTGCAAACTCACTAATTGAAAACAACTCTGAAAGAATTGACAAAGTTTTAAGGGCCACCAAAGAACAAGGAGAGCTTTTAAAGTTACTAAGCTGTGATGATGAAATTTCTGAGGCAGAGGCAATTACAAATAAAATAAAATCACTCAATAATTATAATCAAAAACCAATTTGGAAAAATTTTGCGATCTTATATCGAACAAGAGCTCAGTCAAGAGTAATAGAAGAATCTCTGGTGAGGTGGCGCATCCCTTATACAATTTTCGGAGGATTGCGTTTTTATGACAGAAGAGAAATTAAAGATGCCATAGCATATTTGAAAGTGCTTGCTAATTCTGCAGATAACGTAAGTCTTTTACGTATAATAAATGTTCCAAGAAGAGGAATTGGTAAGACTACCATTCAAAAGCTAAATGAAATATCTAACAGGTTAAATATTCCATTATGGGAGGTAATTAACGATAAGCAAACTCTTGAAGAAACAATAGGCAGATCATCAAAAGGAATTAATAAATTTACTGAAGTTATGAATGATCTACTTTGTTATCTAGAAAATTCAGGACCCGCTCAACTTCTACAACTAATCTTAGAAAAAAGTGGTTATTTAAGTGATTTATTAGCTAGTGGGACAGAAGAATCGGAAGATAGAAGAAATAACTTACAAGAACTAATTAATGCAGCTACCCAATATGAAGAAGAGACAGAAAATGGAGATGTAGAGGGTTTTCTCTCTACAGCCGCCTTAACAACTGATAATGATACTAAGAAAAACAATCCCAACTCTGTAACCCTTATGACTCTGCACAATAGTAAAGGTTTAGAATTTCAAAATGTCTTTATAACTGGACTAGAACAAGGTCTATTTCCTAGCCATCGATCAATAGATACTCCCTCTCTTCTCGAAGAGGAAAGAAGATTATGCTACGTAGGTATAACTAGAGCTAAAGAAAGAGTTTTCTTAAGTCATGCCAGAGAAAGAAGATTATGGGGAGGAATGCGTGAGGCAACAATTCCTTCAATTTTCCTGTCTGAAATACCAGAGGATTTAATGGATGGCGAGTTACCCCAAACTGGTGGTGCTTCAATTAGAAGAGATTGGCATCTTGATCGTTTAACAAGAGTTGATCGAAACAATCCAAATGAATTTGTTAATAAACCAATAAATGCAGTAAGGAAACTATATTCAGGGCCTAGCAAAGGAAAAAGCTGGATAGTTGGAGATAAGCTAATTCATTCAAAATTTGGAAAGGGCGAAATTATACATATTTTTGGGAGCGGTGAGAAAATATCTTTAGCAGTAAAATTTGGTGATAAAGGAAGTAAAATTCTAGATCCTAGATTAGCTCCAATTCGATATATCAATTAAAACCCATGAATGATATTTCTGAATATATCTACTCGGAATTAATCAAAATTCCATTTAATCTATATAACCTAATTACTAAATACATAGAATCTGAAAATAATACTAAAGTAGCTTTTGTTGGAGGTTTTTTAAGGGATTTATTAATTAAAAAATTTCACAAAAACTCTTTCTCTGAACCTATAGATATAGACATAGTTATTGAAGGTTCCTCTATTTCTCTTGCAAAATTCATAAAAAAAAATATTGTAGATGTTGAGGTTTGTTTAATCAAGGAATTTAATTTATACAATACTGTAGAAATAAATATTAATGACTATAAAATTGATATTGCATCTGCGAGAAAAGAAATTTATTCTGCTCCCGGGTTAAATCCAACTGTAACCAACACTACTATTGAAGAGGATCTTAAGAGAAGAGATTTCACTATAAATACAATAGCCTTCGAGGTTTCGAAAAGAAAAATCTATGATCTTTATGGAGGAATTTCTGATATTAAGAGCAAAAAATTGAACTTGCTTCATATAAATAGTATTTCAGATGATCCAAGTAGAATAATTAGATGTGCAAAATATGCTTCAAGGTTAGGATTCAATATTTCAAATCATTCTCTCAAACAATCCCAAGAAACAGTTAGACAATGGCCCTGGGGATTTTTAGGAACTGATGAGAGAATGATTTTCCCACCAGCAATCGGAATAAGAATAAGGATGGAACTAGCTGAAATATCCAAATTTGATAACTTAAATAATGTAGTTTCGATAATTCATAAATGGGGAATTATCTCAATTTTGAATGAAAATATTCAAGTCGATAAAAAGTTTTTGAGGGGACTTAATTGGATTAAGAAGTTGAATGGAAATTATATACTTTTCTTGTTAAAAGATGCAAAAGATTTAGACAAAGCATGCCAAAGATTTTTGATAAATAATAGTGAAAAGAAAACATTAGAAGATTTTTCAAATATTAAAAAGATATTACAAACCAAGCAGAATATATATAAGAATTATTCGCCATCAAGTTGGACAGAATTTATTGAGAAGAGAAACCTTAATGAAGAAACAGTCAAATTATTAATTTGTGATGGGTGTTTATTCTGGAGAAATTTGTTTAAGTGGTTATTTATTTATAAATACATTAAATCTAAAAAAAATGGAGAAACCTTAAAAAAAGAAGGATGGGAACCAGGGAAAGAAATGGGAAAGGAAATCAAACGATTAAGATATTTTGAAATTGACAAATTGAATAGGAATTGATTACATTTTTACGACTTTTCCAACCTTGTACCAATTATCTTTTAAAATATTTTCATATTTAGAATTGCAACTAATTAATAAGGGTCCACATGTTTGTGGATCTAATAGTAATGATATTCTCTCGCTAAAGGTCTTCTCATCTAATGAATTTTCGTTTAAAAAATTAATTATCCTTTTTTGCTTATTTATTTTATAAATTTTGTCAAGAATTTCTTTATTAGATTCAAAAAAAGTACTTTTAATATCTTTTCTTATTAAATCAAATACTCCAGGATAAGCTTTAAATGCAAATAAATCTAATAAAACTTTTACGGGCTCTAGATTATTTCTTTCCCTAAATAAATTAGATGATTCAACCATCTCTTTAAGATGTCCAATAAATCCGTATCCAGTAATATCAGTAGCAGCATTGACTAATGATTCTTTAAATTGATCTTGAAATAAATAAATTTCATTAATCAAATATTGCTGACTCTTAACTAAATTTTTCATTATTTCAGAAGAACTACCTAGCATATTAATATTTTGCATTTGACCAGCAAAGTAAATCCCAACCCCTAGTGGTCTAGACATCATAAGAACATCTCCATCATTCATTCCAGATTTTAGCCATGGTTTTGCGCCATTTTTCAAGATTCCTTGGACAGTTAAAGAAATATCTATTCCTAATGAATGAGGTTTATGTACTAAACTTCTTGCTTCGAAAGTATGGCCTCCAATTAATTCACCTCCTTGATCCTCAACTGTTGATTTAATCCCTTGAAGGCATTGAGAAAAGAGGTAACTCTGAGATTCCCTCTCAACGTTTGGTAAAGATATTAGAGCCTGAGCGGATGAAAGTTTTGCACCACAGGCCCATAAATCTGAGCAAGCATGCAAAGTAGTAATTTTTGCATTAACCCAAGGATCACTTACCAAAGCAGGAAATCCATCTACACTTTGTAAGATGATATCCTGAGAATTTTTATAGATCTCAGCTGAATCCTCAGGGGAGGAAGCAAAACTATCTAAATTTGAATTTATTAATGCATTATTTAAATCAACCTGAGGGATTTTCGCTGCACATCCCCTGCAATCATTCAATGAAATATTTGTTCCACTTTTAAGCATAATTAGCCTTTTTAGGCGGAACTTTTTAATAAAGTTCAGATCAATTTTATGCTTTAAAAGCCAAATAAAAAAAGAAGGGCCAAAAACAAAATTTCGATAAATAGCAAAGGCCTTTGGGAAATGGGTTGGGAATACATTAACTATTTGCAATCCGAACCTTTGAGGCAACCACTTTTTTAAAGATCTGCCCTCTATATCTTTTTTGAGATTATGGACTAATGTATTTACAACTTTTACAGCAAAAACTCCCGATGCAGGTCTTTTTGAAGAATCTATAACTGCGCAATCACCTACTGCAAAGATTCCGGTGAAACTTTTCAACTTTAAATTCTGATTTGTGAAAAGTCTGCCATTTGAATCCGAATCTAATAATTTTTTTTGTAACCATAATGGAGATTTATTTCCAGTACATAAGAGAATCTTGCCATAATCAAAATTAAGATTTTCAACGAATTCAATATTTAAATCTCGTAAACTTTTTAGAATCTTATTATGGATTTTTTGTTTATCACAGAATAGTTTTAATCTTCTACCTCTCCATCTTTTTCTCAAAGCATATGAGACTTCAATTGCAGCAAGACCGCTACCAACAATTACGAAAGGAAGTTCTTTAACTGAATCAAAAATATCTTCCTTTTGTATCAAGTCATAAGCTCTCAAAAAAGGTTTAATTGGGAAAGCATTTCGATTTTTTACTAGGGTTTCAAATTGTCTTGGTATTCTTGTTTGACTTCCATAATTCAGAACCAACTTTGAATAATTCACTGGGGGTCGATTACCTAACACAATTTTCTTTAAATTGAAATCAATATCCTTTACTTCTTCCTCTATAAAAGATAATTTTGCATTTTTTGCTAAAGATTTTATATCAATTAAACTTTCTTCTAAAGAAATTGATTTTGAAATCACAGAAGGGAACATCGCCGAATAAACCAAATGAGAATCTCGAGATATAATTGAAACAGGAATATCTGGCATTAATTTTGGACTCATTAACCATTTCTTAATTAAAAGAACATTTGTGTGCCCTCCTCCAATTAGTACTAGATGATTAAAAGTCATTTACATCACAATGAATAAAGAACATTTATTACCAATCGAAAATTCAAGATTAGGAGTAATAGGTGGGAGTGGATTTTATTCAATGGATAAAATAGATTATTTAAGAGAAATAAAAATCAATACTCCCTATGGTAAACCTTCAGATTCAATAAGAGTATATAAGCTTAGAAATTTAGAAATAGCATTCATTCCTAGACATGGAACAACACATAGATTAAATCCTACTGAAATTCCTTATAAAGCTAACATTTGGGCTTTGAGATCGATTGGAGTAAGATGGATTATCGCACCATCAGCAGTTGGATCTCTTCAAGAACAAATAAGGCCTCTAGATATAGTTATACCTGATCAATTTATTGACAGGACAACAAACAGACCTTCAACATTCTTTAATGAGGGAGCTGTCGCGCACGTGACGATGGGTGATCCTTTCTGTACAAATTTATGTCGAATATTAAGCGAAGTAGGAGAACAAAATATTCCTGAAGGGAGGCAATTACATAGAGGAGGTACATATCTAGCCATGGAGGGGCCTGCGTTCTCAACTCGAGCAGAATCTAATTTATATAGAAGTTGGGGATGCTCAATCATAGGGATGACTAACCACACAGAAGCAAGATTAGCTAAAGAGGCCGAAATAGCTTACTCCTCATTATCAATGGTTACTGACTATGATTGCTGGCATCAAACTCATCAAGAAGTATCTGTTGAGATGGTTCTGGATAATCTTAGAAACAATAATGAAGTTGCTAATAAAATAATGATTGAATTAGCGAAAGTAATTGAAATCGAAAGGCCAAAAAGCAAGTCTCATTCTTCATTGAAAGATGGATTAATCACCAAAAAAGAAAATATCCCCAGTTCCACAAAGGAAAAACTAGAGATATTTACAGATTCTTATTGGAGTTAGATAATATCTAACCAACTTAAAGGGTTCTAATTGCTTAAGCGGAACCAACTCCGTTGTAAGATCCGTAGAAAAATATTCCTAATACGAAAATAACTGCTATGCCACCTGCTGTAGCCACAAGCCAAAGAGGAAGGGTTCCCTCAGTCCATCTTCTTTCCCATGCGACGGCAGGTCTACCATCAGGTAATCTGTCTGGAATTCTGCCATCAGGTCCTTTTAGTTTACTCATAGTTTTAAATTAGTTGAAAAAGTAACTGGAAAATAAAATTCCCAAAACAAATACTGATAATAAGCCTAAATATAGACTTGTACGATTAAGTTCTACTGGAACTTTGTTCGGATTTTCGTTTACTTGCATAATAAATAAAGTTAACGTCTAATGAATTGCATAGCTGCAATAGCACCTAAGAAAAATACTGATGGAATGGCTAATGCGTGAACTGCCAACCAACGAACAGTAAATATGGGATAAACGCGGACTTCAGCAGCCTGCATTGGAGCTTGTGAATTAGTCATGTTATTTTGTTCTTAAATCTAATTGAGATTTAGCATCATATCTTTGCGTTACGACAGGTGCTTTTGATTCAGATGCCTGGAAATAACTATCCGGACGAGGAGTTCCAAAAGCATCGTAAGCAAGACCTGTATATACAAATAAGAAGCCTGCTATAAAGATAGCTGGAAGTGTTACTGCATGAATAACCCAGTATCTAACACTGGTGATAATTTCAAAGAATGGGCGTTCACCCGTTGAACCTGCGGCCATAATCACAATTATTTACCTTATGATCTTACAGGGTAAAATCATATGTTTGCGAAGATATTAACAGCTTGGTTACAGACAGTTGCTAAATTACTCAAAAATTAAGATTTGTTTTATCTTTTTTTGCATTTTTCAGCCTTACCCATTCCATTTGAGGATATAACCACGTTCTCCAAGAACGAAACCTTTTTCTTTCTCTAATTCACCTTTATCAAGAAAAACTATTTTGATAAAGTTTGTTGGTAAGGAGGTAGCGATGGGATCTGAATTCCAAGTTTTACCTTGATCTTTACTTACTATTAAAGTGCCATTACCACCTCCGGCCCATATGTGACCATTTGGGTCCCATCCCATGTCTAGATAATTGTATCCATTAAGAATAGGTATAATGGGCTTTGACCAACTTTCGAGGTCATTATTATCTTCATTAAATCTAATTTCTGCTCCTCTCGAAAGCATCCATAAACTTCCTTCTGGATTGAAACCAATACTTTGAACTCTTTTGCTACTTGCTCTTTGATGAGCTATCCATGTATCACTATTTTTTTCCAAAGTAGAAAAGAAATTACCCAAACTACTTACGCTGACATAATCTCCCTTATTAGTTCTTCTTAAATCTCTAACCCCTCCAGAACCTGAGGCATCTACAACTTTCGCATTCCATGATTCACCACTATCTGATGTCTCATAAATAGCACCAGCTGTAGTTGCAAGTTCAGCAACCCCATCATCAACTGTTGTTATAAGAAATGGTTGGCCTGGTAATTTGTTACCTAGTGATAAACGAGTCCAATTCTTCCCCGAATCAAGTGTATGCATTACCAATGAAGGCTGGCCTATTAACCATCCTTCTTCACCTTTAAAATCAATATTTATGAGACGAAAGTTCTCTTCAGTTGGTAAATCTAAATTTCTTTTTTCCCAAGTTTCTCCGCCATCATTTGATTCCATAATAAGTCTATTAGAACCCACTAAAAATCCATTATTATTATCCATAAAGTCAATATCAAGAACATTTGCCTGATCTTCAAATTGAATTGCTTTCCAAGGACTGGTATCATTCATCTTCACCCCAGTAGTTGAACAACCGCTCAATACAAAGCAAAGAAGTAAAGGTAAAAAAAGATTAGGGATGCTGGTAATAATTTTTTTCATTTATTTATATTAATGCAAAGAGTACAAAGAAAGGAAACATGCAGCTGCGAATGCCAAGCCTCCAAAAATTAATATATTTTTTTGGCCAGGAGGTAGGCTATTGAAGCCAAATCCGTAAGTTAAATTCTCTTCAAAACCACTAGGTTTAGATTTTGGACCTATATCTTTATAAAAGTTTTTACCCGCTCGACAAACGGGGCAGGCAAACGTATTCCCATCCAAATCTAAAAATGGTGTATTTGGGGGTATATTTAATTTCTTATTTCCTTCAGAAGGGTCATAAATGTATCCACAACTTCTACATTCGAATCTATTTTGTTCTAAATTAGCGGAAGGTTGTTCAACATTTTTTCCTAAGGAGTTTTCAGAAAGTTTTTCTTTCTCAAAGTTTTCAACTATTTTGTTTTCCTCAGATGCTGGTTGAATGTTTTCACTCACGGTTTATTATTGTTCTTTAAGAACTTTAAAAGATTTTGCTTAATTAAGCGAATTTTATTCAAAATTAATTTTTAAGATGTTTTTATTAAATGGCTATGAATATTTTTTAGGCTTTCTATTAATTGCCGCTGCTGTTCCAATATTAGCTCTAGTTACTAATCTCATAGTTGCGCCAAAAGGTAGAACTGGCGAAAGAAAACTAACATATGAATCAGGGATGGAACCTATCGGAGGGGCTTGGATTCAATTTAATATTAGGTACTACATGTTTGCATTAGTTTTCGTTATATTTGATGTTGAGACAGTATTCCTTTATCCTTGGGCTGTTGCATTTAATAGACTAGGCTTACTAGCATTTATAGAAGCTTTAATTTTTATAGCGATTCTATTGATTGCTTTAGCCTACGCTTGGAGAAAAGGTGCTTTAGAATGGAGTTAAAAAATTGAACCCACAATTATCCCCAAAAGCAATTAGAGAAATTAGAGAAGGAACTTGTAATCCGCTTGGAGCTCCACAAGTAACTACAGATTTAAGCGAAAATATTATCCTTACAAGTTTAGACGATCTTCACAATTGGGCAAGACTAAGTAGTCTTTGGCCTCTCCTATATGGCACAGCTTGTTGTTTTATTGAATTTGCTGCCCTAATTGGATCTAGATTTGATTTTGATAGATTTGGATTAGTACCCAGAAGCTCTCCAAGACAAGCAGATTTATTAATAGTTGCAGGAACAGTAACAATGAAGATGGCTCCAGCTCTAGTAAGACTTTATGAGCAGATGCCTGAACCAAAATACGTAATTGCGATGGGTGCTTGTACAATTACAGGAGGAATGTTTAGCGCGGACTCTACTACCGCTGTGAGAGGCGTTGACAAATTGATCCCAATAGATTTGTATCTTCCAGGATGCCCACCAAGGCCAGAAGCAATTTTTGATGCTGTAATAAAATTACGAAAAAAAGTAGGGAATGAATCTATTTTAGAGCGGACAAAAACAGAACAAACTCACAGATACATAACGATTAATCACGAAATGAATCTCGTTTTTTCTGAAAATACTGGTGAATATCTCAACAAAACTTCAACTAATATGATTCCATCTTCCAAAAAAGAAAAAATAACTGAACTATCTGAGTTCAGCGAAAAAGCTAATATCACCAATAGTGAAGAAAATTAATGGAAAAAGACGGTTTAACCAATTCCTATGATGCTTCAATAGAAAAAGAAGGATTTGTAAGTCAAAATTTATCTAAAGACGGAATTTCAAATCAATCATTAGCTGATGATCACCTAGGAATTGAAAATATTTCTGTTGAACCTAGCAAATTATATGAAGCAGTATTGGCTTTAAAAAATTACGGCTTCAACTATCTACAATGTCAAGGTGGTTATGATGAAGGGCCAGGAAAGAATCTTGTTAGTTTCTATCATTTTATAACTCTTGATGACTTACAAAAAATCGAAAAGATTAGAGAGGTTAGATTAAAAGTTTTCTTAAAAAGAGATTCTGATTTATCAATACCTAGTTTGTATAAAATTTTCAGAGGAAGTGATTGGCAAGAAAGAGAAACATATGACATGTATGGAATAAATTTCATTGATCATCCAAATCCCAAAAGACTCTTAATGCCTGAAGATTGGAGAGGATGGCCATTAAGAAAAGACTATATTCAGCCAGATTTCTATGAACTTCAAGATGCTTATTAGTTTAATTTCTTTAATTTGCGGTACATAAACATTACCTCTCTTGCTAGTCTCCTGGGATCATGTCTAAGAGTTGGAGTTATTCTTTTTGAGTATAGTGGTGCCTGCACAACATAATAACCCTCAGATAATAATTTTTCTTTATTACATCGGACAGGCTCTGCTCCTTTAGTTTCATAATAATCTACTAGTGGAGACTTTTCAAATTGAATCTGAGATAAAATTGCGTTAAAAATTCTTTTATTAACTCCAAAATTTGATAATTGTTTTTCTATTGATTTGATATGCTTATATACATCAAGCCCATCTGTTTCTCCAGGCTGAGTCATCAAATTACTTATGTAAATTTTGGGAGCATTACTTTGCAATAAAGCATCTACAATCTCTGGAACAAGCAAATTTGGCAATAAAGAAGTGTATAGACTGCCCGGGCCAAGGACAATTAAGTCAGCTTCTTTTATAGATTCGAGAGCACTTGGGAGAGCAGAAGGATTTTCTGGAAAGTAACCAATCCTTGAGATTAATTTGTTAGATTTACTGATCTTGCTTTCTCCAAAAATTTTTTCACCATCCTCTAGTTCGGCCCATAACATAACATCAACATTTGTTGCAGGTAATACTAGACCTTGTACCGCTAAAACCTTACTAGAGGCTTGTACTGCTTTTTCTAGACTACCCGTAATTGTTGTTAAAGCAGATAAGAATAGATTTCCAAAGCTATGTCCCTCTAGGCCACTTCCTCCTGAAAATCTATATTGAAATAACCTAGTTAAAGTTGGTTCTTCGTTTGATAAGGCAGCCAAACAATTTCTAATATCTCCTGGAGGTTGCACACCTAATTGTTTTCTAAGAATTCCACTACTTCCACCATCATCGGATACAGTTACAATTGCTGTAATATTGCTGCTGTAATTTTTTAACCCTTTTAATAAAGTAGATAACCCTGTTCCTCCACCAATTGCAACAATATTAGGACCTCTGTTTAATTTACTCTTAACTCTTAATGCATCAACTAAAAATGTATTTTTTTCTGGAACAAGGGCTTTTTGAATAGAATTGATACTTCTATTTTGCCCAATCCCGATCAATAAAAGTCCAAGAATGAAAATCAATGGTCCCATTAATGAAACAGGTAAGAAACTAGTTAAACCATTCATCAACCAAAAAAATACCTCAATAAGCCAATACAGTGGCCTTAAATTTGTCCAAATTGTCACTCCTAATAATGAAGTCAAAAATCCTATTGCAGAAGTAATCATCCATCTTTTTATTACTAGTCCTGGCAAAAGCCAACTCAAAATTCTTAAGATTTTATTTAATAAGAGAAAATTGGACTTTTTATAGTACTCATAATATTTTCTTACTCTTTTTTTACGCTTATTCATTAAAAACCTCTTAAATTATTTTTATCAAATTTAAAAACCTCATATATTCATTATAAATCAAATTCACACATCCTTTTTTTATTGCTAAAAATAGGCAATATGTAATAGAAGATGACTTTTCTTTATAAAAGTTTTGGAAAAATCAAATCATGCAGTTCAAGCAAAAAACCTCTCAATAAGCTGGGGAGGAGTTAATGTCCTTAATCAACTAAATTTAGAACTTAATGATGGAGAGAAATTAGCTATTGTTGGTCCCTCAGGTTCTGGCAAGTCAACTATTTTAAAAATAATAGCAGGCCTCATTTTACCTACTAAAGGGGAATTAAGAATATTTGGTGAAAAACAAATATATCTGAGACTGGATCAAAATAATCCTCCTGACGTAAGACTAGTTTTTCAGAACCCAGCATTATTAGGATCCTTAACAATTGCAGAAAATGTAGGTTTTCTACTTAAAAGAAATAAAAACCTATCTAAAAAATTAATCCATGAAATCGTATGTGAATGCTTAGCTGAAGTAGGATTATTTAATATTGAGAATAAACTTCCTAATGAATTAAGCGGAGGTATGCAAAAAAGAGTAAGTTTTGCTAGAGCTTTAATTACAGATAACACTCTAAATACCAAGACTAAACCTTTATTACTTTTTGATGAACCGACTGCAGGTCTTGATCCAATTGCCTCATCAAGAATTGAAGATTTAATTAATAAGACAAATAATAAAGCCAACGGATCATCTATTGTGGTTAGCCATGTTCTTAGTACTATAGAAAGGACTTCAGATAAAGTTTTAATGCTTTACGGAGGCAAATTTAGATGGGCAGGATCTATTGATGAATTCAAAAATAGTAAAGATCCCTATGTATTTCAATTTAGGCATGGCAAACTTGATGGTCCAATGCAACCCAAAGACATTTAGAAATTATGCGTAGAAGCTTACGAGATTCAATAGTTGGATTTTCCTTATTAGGAGGGATTTTAATATTTACATTTTTTTCTTTTTGGCTAAGAGGAGTAAGATTATCTTCAAAAAGTTGGCACCTCTTTGCTGAATTCAATAACGCAAGCGGTTTATCAAAGAATTCTCCTGTTACTTACAGAGGAATTTTAGTAGGATCAATAGAAGACATCTTATTTACTAATGAATCAATTAAAGCAAAAATAGTTTTAAACAATCCTGAAATTATTCTTACTAGGCCAGCATTTGCTAGGGTAGTAACTAATTCTTTCCTTGGAGGAGATGTACAAGTCGCTTTAGAAACTAGTGAAAAAACCATTCCTAAAAATATCGCAAAACCTACATCCGAAAATTGTGATACCAAATTAATTATTTGTCAGGGAGATATTATTACTGGGAAACAACTATCAAGTCTTTCAAATATTACAAATAGAATAAGTCAACTTTTAAAAGAATCAAATCAAGAAAATTTAATTGAGAACATTGTTAACTCAATTGATCAATTTGATAAAACACAAGAAAACCTTGATGAATTAATTTATTTATCAAAACAAGAGATACTAAGAATTGAACCTTTGATAAAAAATATTACAACTGCTGCTAATCATTTAAATAACATTTTGTCTACTATAGATGACAAAGAAACCCTTAATGACATTAAGTTGACAATTAATGCTGCAAAATCTATTTCTAGCAAAATAGATGATATGAGTGATGATTTTGAAAAATTAACGAAAGATAAAGAATTGACTAAATCCATAAGAGATTTAACCATTGGACTTTCAAAATTCCTTAATGAAATTTATCCCTAGTTAATATTAGAGTTCATTTATAGCATTTAAAGCCATAGCTGCGATTGTTTTATCCGTAGCTTTTGGCAGTTGGACATATTTACCTTTAGCTGCCTCAGCTAATTCTTTACCAAAGCCACTTCCAATAAATTTTCTCTCTGTATCAATTATTAAGAGTTTTATCCCAAGCATGGGATATTTAGCAGCGATATCAAGAACCTCTTGCTTTAAATTGTCATTTTCATTTGAATTATCTTTTTCTTCATCCTTATTTTGTCCCAGAGATAATCCTAATGGTACATTTCCTCTTCCATCAGTAATCCCCACAACAATAACTTGACCTATATCTCCTGTAGTAAGAGCATTTTTTGCAACTTTCGCTGATTGTGTTAGTCCATGAGCCAAAGGCGATCCACCTCCGCAAGGCATTGTTTCTAGCCTTCTTTTTGCTGCAGTTATAGATCTTGTTGGAGGTAAAAGGACCTCGGCCTGATTACCTCTAAAGGGAATAAGAGCGACTTCATCTCTATTCTCATATGCCTCTGTTAAAAGTCTTATTACTGCTCCTTTTGCACTTTGCATTCTATTAAGAGCCATAGATCCACTAGCATCAACTAGAAAAATAACTAAAGCACCCGCCTTTTTTTGAAGAAGCTTTGCCCTAAAATCATTTTCTTCAATAACTATTGATTTATTAGGATTCCTTAATCTTCTTGATTTCTGATAGGGAGCCGCAGCTCGCAGAGTTGCATCTACCGCAATTCTTTTTACTTTCCCCCTTGGGATGATAGGTTTTACATATCTTCCTCTACTGTCACTAAATATCACTGATCTACTTCCACTATTTCCTGCTTTTGCTTTAGCTGATGAAAAAAGCAGTAAATCTGGATCAACCATACATGCCTCAGGATCTAAGATAAATTCTTCGGGTATTTCGGGAGTAGATTCTTCTTCTCCATCAGAATTATCTTCTTCTTGTTCTTGGTCTTCCTCATTA
>QCLW01000005.1 GCA_003214235.1 Prochlorococcus sp. AG-418-F16 | reverse complement strand
CTGCATATTCTCTGAAATGCTTTCTTAAAGTTGAAATTGCAGAAGAAAAATAAAAATAATCCTTAAATAATAATTTTGCTTCTACCTTATTTATTATTTGTAACAAATAACAATCTTCGCAAAAATATAGTTGTTGAGGATATTTTTTTTCAAGTGGAAAATTTTCAGGCAGCAAAAAAGCACCTGCCAAGCCAACATCTCCAAAATCAATTATTTGAGTAATTTTACTTGATGAGCAGAATCTACATTTAAGATTTTTATTGATATTTTTATTCATCCTTTAAATATCCATTTTAAATATGAAAAATATACACTCGTTGAGTAAACAAACTTAGATTTTGAGTGAGAATTTGCTCTTACTGTTAATGTATAGGGTACTTCCCCAAAGCTTTTAGCATATTTGGATACTTTCTTAACCTCTTCAATTAAATAAGCAAAATTATTCTCTTCAAAATCAATACCATCAAGTAGTTTAGCTTTTATAGCTCTAAATCCATTTGTGTAATCAGATATTGGAAGTCGCATAAAAAATTTAGCAATAAAGTTGCCCCCTAATGAAATAATTTTTCTTTGGAATGTAACTCCATTTGTTCCACCTCCGTCAGAATATCTTGTCGCTTTTATCAAATCTATATCTTTTTTCATTAGATCTATAAAATCATAAATATATTTTGGATCTTGAGTTAAGTCTGAGTCCATATATAGAACATATTTATATCCTTTTGATAAAGCATAGGAAGCACCAGTTCTATTGGCAACACCGTATCCTTTATTTGCTTTATGAGTCTCGACATTAAGATTTTTAAATTCTTTTTTTAATTCGTATAGTTTGGATGAAGTCTTATCTTTGCTTCCATCATCAACCACTAATAATTCGCACCTTAAATCTAAATTATTAAGAAACTTACATAGGCTTTTTACGCATTCATCAACATTACTTTCTTCATTAAACATTGGGACAATTAAGCAAAAACTTGTTTTTAATAAATCTTTTTTATCCATTTGTTCTTTTAGATCATAATCCATAATTTTATTACTTCGAATTTTTGCTTTTTAGATTTCTTTTCAAAAAAAAATCTAAATAATATCTATATAATATATGATGTATTATTAATAAATATCAAATTTAAATCAAGAAATTTACTGTAGTAGTAGTAAAAAATGAAAATATTAGTTTTTGGATCAACAGGTATGCTTGGTCATACTCTAGTTAAATACTTACAATCTCAGAAATATATAAAGATTGAATTCACTGCCAGAGATGAAAGGAAACAAGAAATTTGTAAAAAAACATTTGGAAGAGAAGCAAAATTTTTAGTTGATGCGTTTAATCCTGAAAGTGCTTGGAATGCTATTAAAGAATTTAAACCTGATTTTTGTATAAATTGTCTTGGTCTTATAAAGCAAAAAGATGAATCAAAAAACTTTTCTAAATCTATTCATGTAAATAGCTTACTTCCACATTTGCTTTCTGATTATTGTGGTGAAATGGGAGCAAGGTTAATACATATTAGTACTGATTGTGTTTATTCTGGAAATAAAGGTAATTACACAGAGAAGGATATTCCAGATCCATTAGATTTTTATGGTAGAAGTAAGTTGTTAGGAGAGGTATCAAACAATAATGCGATGACTATAAGAACTTCTATTATTGGACCTGAAATAAATACCTCTAAGGGACTTTTTGAGTGGTTTAGATCCTCTGATGAAATAGTTTATGGTTATAGTCATGCATGGTTTTCTGGTTTCCCTACCATAGAATTGTCAAGAATAATATTTGAGTCAATTATCAAAAAAAATATCAAAAATGATATTTATAATTTGTCTTCTAAGCCAATCAATAAACTGAATTTATTAATGCTTATTAATGAAGTTTATTGTCTTAATAAAAAAATATTAGAAGATGAATCTATTAAAGTAGATAGAACTTTAAATTGTAATAAATTTGTTTCTGCAACTGGTTTCGTCCAAGAAGAATGGCAATTGATGATAGAACGAATGAAAGCTTTTAGTTGATTTGCTAGAATTTCCTTAATAAAGGTTTCATAAATAAATATGATTAACTCTCTGTCACAGAGGAGATTACTAATAACTGGTGGAACTGGTTCTTTTGGAGAAACAGTGATGCAAAAGTTTTTAGATACTGATATAGGAGAGATAACTATTTTTAGTAGAGATGAAAAGAAACAAGAGTCAATGAGATTAAAATATAACAATCAAAAATTAAGATTTGTTTTAGGCGATATAAGGTCTTATCAGACTCTTAAACAATCTTTTAAAGGGGTTGATTATATTTTTCATGCGGCTGCTTTAAAGCAAGTACCTTCATGTGAGTTTTATCCTTTAGAAGCAATAAAAACAAACATTCTTGGTGCTGAAAATGTGTTGAATGCTGCTATTGATTGTGATGTTAAGAAAGTGGTCTTATTAAGTACTGACAAGGCAGTTTATCCGATTAATGCTATGGGAATGACAAAAGGGCTTATGGAGAAATTGATGACTGCTAAGATTAGAATAAAAGCAGCATCGAATACAGTCTTTTGTGCGACTAGATACGGTAATGTAATGGCTTCTAGGGGATCTGTAATTCCTCTATTTGTCAGATTGATTCAAGAAAATAAACCATTAACAATTACAGATCCCAGTATGACGAGATTTTTAATGACGCTAGATGAATCTGTGGAGTTGGTAATGCATGCATTTGAAAAAGGAGAAAATGGAGATATTCTTGTACAAAAATCACCTGCTTCCACAATCAAAACTCTTGCATTGGCTTTATTAAAAATATTTAATGCTAAAAATGAAATTAAAATTATTGGTACAAGACATGGAGAAAAACTTTATGAGTCATTGCTTTCTAGAGAAGAAATATTAAGGGTAAAAGAAACTGATAAACATTTTATTATTCCAATAGATGATAGAGGCTTAAATTACAATAGTTATTTTGCTGAGGGATCAATTGATTTAGCAAGCATCTCAGATTACACTTCACATAATGCGAAAAGACTTGGAGTTGATGAGGTTATAGATTTACTAATGAAAGTAGATTTTATAAAAGAAAAATTAATTTAGATTTAATAATTTTTATAAAAAAAAGGTAAACTAAAGGAATGTGTTTCTTCCTTTTATTATTTTTATTGCTTTAGTAGTAAAATATATTAAAAAATGGGTAGATAGATTTAATATTCTATAACAAAAATAAATAGTGGCAATTGCATTATTTGAATTTGAATTTGAAATATTTTGTGTAATTTCTGAAAATACAAATTCTGAAATACCTAATCCATTTGGAGATATTGGTATTACTCCAACGATATTAGATAAAATTGAAGATATCGACATAACCTTTAATGAGTAGTCCATCATAAAAGTAATCGCGATACATTTTATTAGGTAGCAAGAAATTAAATTAGCAATAACACATATTAAAAACAAGAATGAAATGTTTCTAAAGTTAAAATTACCTGTAAATTTTTTTATAGAATTGAATTTAAATCCTATTTCTTTAGATAAAAAGTTTATTAAATAAATAATTACAATAGTGAATAGTAATAGAAGAAATCGATAAAAGGAATTATTGATTATAAAAAAAAATAAAACAAAAATTTGGCTTAATATTGCCATTACTTTCTCAAGTATGGTTGACTTTACAAGCTTGGTTTTGAATTTTGTATAATCTAATTTTCTTAATTTCCCGATCCTCCATGCATCTATTCCAAGTTGTCCAGGAACAAAGCTTGCGTAACTATAAGCTTGAGAATTGACTTCAATTAAATTAAAAATATTTAATTTTAATCGATATATATTCAAACAATATAAAAATCTTAAGTATAAGAAAAATGAACAGGAAAAGCTTAAGAAAGTAATCAGCAATATTAGTTTCAAGTCTCCAAAATAAAAAATAGATTTTATTGGATCAAGAGATATATAGGAATATTTATATAGAAAAACCAATAGCAAGATTGGTAATATTATTTTTAATACTTTAAATTTAGGATTTTTAATTTTATTTGTCTTAATTACTTAAGATTTTAAATAAAGAATTAATTATCTACAAAAATATTAATCAAAAATATATTTAAAGTTACAAAAATAAAACTTTTTACTTTAAGAAAATTATAATTTTAATTTCCTTAAAATATAAGCTAATAATATGAATTTAAAGAACAATAATTTTTATTTATTTTAATTTATAGATTAAAGACAATTTCTTATATCTCTAAAAATGATTTTAAGGAGATAAACTTTTTAACCAGTTTTTTATTTCTTTATAAATTTTTTTCTGATTTAACTTTGAATTCATATATAAATTAGAAATTACCCTACCATTTTTAGTGGTATTGTTTGTTTCTGACAAAAGATTTTTATGAAATACTGAAGACATTTTATATCTTCTTAACCTTGAATAATATAATTTCTCAAGATTATCGCCTCTTAGTTTCATCCTTTCTAAAGATAGATCAATATCAGAATCTAAATATAAAAATACAACCTTATCTGTTCTATATAATTTTCTTAAAGTTTCAAGGAATATTTTAGGATCTTTTTTATTTGAATTAATTGATAGATGCGTTATGGATTCAATTATCATTAATTTATTAATAAATATTTTATGAATCCTAGAATTAAAATAAACTCTATATATTTTAAAAAACCTTTTAAATAATGATTTCAAGTTTTTTTTATGCTCAATATCAATAAAATAATCAAATATTGAGAGTAATAAAAATATATTTTTAGGTAGTGTTATTATTTCTATTATTATGGTAGATAACAGATTAATAGACTTATTAGTTGTAAAAAATTTATTTTTTTTTATGAGCTGTTTTTCTAACTGATCTTTAATTAAGTTATAGTAATAGGTCTTGCCTGAACCAGATATCCCTAGAATCTCTATAACTACGATTCCCTTCATAAAGAGCTTATGTGTTTTTTATTTTACTTTAGATTAAAACAATTTTTGCGAAATGGTAAGATTAAATAATTTTATTAAAGAGAGTAAGATCTAAATAAACTTTGGTAAAATTTAATCATTAGTATTTAATTTCTCTATAGTTTAATTATTGCAATGAAAATATATATATCTTTCCTGAAAGATAATCTTAAATTATTAATTAAAAAGAACAAATTTATTTATAAAATAGTTCGTCAGATTTATATTATTTTAATTAATACAATTTTAGAAAATTTCTCTGGCTCCAACAAAGATATATTTACTGACATTTATAAAAACAATAAATGGGGTGATAAGGAGTCCTATTCTGGTTCAGGATCTAATATAAAACAAACGAAAAATATTTTGAGAGAATTACCAAATGTTGTTAGAAAATATCAAATTAAAAGTATTTTAGATCTGCCATGTGGTGATTTTTATTGGATGAAAGAATATGATTTTAAAGATTTAGACTATATAGGAGCAGATATAGTTTCAGATTTAGTTGATAATAATATTAAGAAATTTAGTAGTGAAAATATAAAATTTAAGAATTTAGACCTTATTTCAAATGATCTTCCTTACTCTGATTTGCTTTTCTGTAGAGATTGCTTAGTTCATTTTTCTTTTGAGGATATTTTTCAAGCATTAAAAAATATTAAAAGGTCGAAATTCAAATATCTTATGACAACAAATTTTTTAGAAACAGGTTCAAATATAAATATCCCTACTGGTTCATGGAGAACAATAAATCTCTGCAAACCTCCTTTTAACTTTCCTGATCCTATCGAAAATGTTATAGAGAATTGTACTGAGTCAGATAACAAATTTTCAGATAAGGTTTTATCAATATGGAAGGTAAAATCAATTCCAGATTATTTTTGAATTATCTAGATCTAAAATATATTAATAATAAAATTTGTAATTGATTTTAAAAAATAATTTTCAGCTTTCTACATAACAAAAACTTCTAAAATTAATTTTTTAACTTATATAATATTAAACTTTCTGATTCATATAATTTCTCTTGATTTGTTTTTAACCAATTAAAAACTTTTTTATTATTTTTGAGAATTTTTATGGTATCACCATATGAAGTATTAATGAAGAAAATATATTTTGCTCCAGTTTTTATTTCATTTTTTAGCTTTAATAAATCATCTGATTCAACAGAATAAAGTTTGCTATAGCTATCAGCATAGTAAGTATAAACAGGAGGGGAAGCTAAACCTTTGTGGGAATAAAGAATGTATTCTTTAGGTAATTTTTTATTTATTTCAATATTACTAGATACCACCTTTTTAAATTCATTAATATTTGAAATTCTTAGTTTTTCACTACTACCATAAATAAAAACAGAAATTGATAAAAATAAATTGATAAAAATAGAAAAACCAATAATAATTTTTTTGTTAATGGTAGATTTATCTATATTTTTAATTGCTAAACCAATGAAAAAAATCAAATTAGGAATAAAAAATATTTGATAATAAGGGTGGCCTTTATTCGCTCCAGCAAAAATAAATAGAAATAATAAATTAGCAAAAAGCCAATTCAAATGAAATTCTGTGATTTTATTTTTTGAGCGAAAATTATTTAATATTCCATAGATTGATAAAAGAAAAGTTAAAGGATTTAAATGTTGAATTAAAAAATAAAATAATATATTTTTATAGAAATTAATATCAATCCATGTCTCAATTAGAGAACCTTTCCCAGATAATATATTCACCCAATTCCAATTAGAACCTGAACTTAGTTCAGAGGAATTTACTAAGTAGCCATAGATCATCCAAGAAATTAGTGGTAAAGCACAGATAAAAAATGGGATGGATTTTTTTATAATTTCTAGAAATTTTGATTCATTTAAATAATCCATAAATATTGGTAAGAACAAAATTCCTGCAGGTGGTTTTAAAATTGGTGCAATAGCTAAGGAAATAAACATTAGTATTTCATTTTTTTTATTAGGAATATTTTTATTTTTTATAAAAAAATAATATGACAATAAATAAAATGTCATCATTGAAGTCTCGGGCATATATGCGTGACCTAAATATAGAATTAATGGAGATGATATATATAATGAAGATGTAATATTAGCGATATCATTTCTGAAAATTAATTTCTGTATTTTAAAAAATAAAAATCCATTAAATATGTAAAAAAATAGATTTATAATTCTCCCATTGATTTCAGATATTGGGAATAATTTATAGGTTAAAGCTGTTAAAAAATGTATAAAAGGGAATTCAAAAATTATATTTCCATCATTAGGAGCAAAAAATGTAAGTCTAGTTGGAAAAATATTAAAGTTGTCATAAAAAATATTTCTTGCAAAAATTGCAGTTTGAGCCTGTCTTAAATTATATCCATCTGTATAAGTATTAGATAAGGTAGTTAGTAGAGCAAATATATTTATTGAAAGAATTAAAAAAAATATTTTTTCTTTTGAAAGAAAATTTGAAATTTTATTCATTTGGAATAGGGATATTAAAAATTTTTGTATTATTTTAAATAAACTAAATACTTTTTAATAATAAATATACTACTCTAAAGAAGTTTAAAAAACTTTTAATCTTGATTACAAATTTAATCTAATTAAAAAGAATTGCTTACTTTTATTTAAGAAAAAAAAATACTTCCTATTATTAAAGGAATTAATTGAATTAAATTTTTTAATAGTTGAAAACCTTATTCCAAGAATTTTTTATTAGTTAAACTTTCAGTTATCTGTTTTGCAATTTTTGATGTACTAAAGTTTTTATAAGCTATGGTTTTACAATTGGAATATATATTTTTATTTTCAGATATTATTGAATCGAATTTTTTTATTTTTTCAGCAAGAAAATCAAGACTGTATACATCTGTTGCAAAACCAATTTTATTATTATTAATAAACTTTATAAGGTCATGATTTTTATTAATTAATGCAAATACAGGTAATCCAGCAAATAGGTAAGATAGCATTTTACCTGGAATATTATGCGTCTCATGCCGTTCATCTAAAACAACAAGTCCGCCAATACATTGCTTATAAAGGTATTCTAGTTGATTATTAGGTATTTGCTTGTGGAAGAGAATATTACTTATTTTCTTCTTTTTTGCAAGATTACTAATAAATTCATAACGAGATCCTCTACCTACAAAAAGGAAACCAATATCTGTACTATTCTGAAGTTTTTCTGCCAGATAAATTATATTTTCAATATTCTGCGCTAATCCAATATTACCAGCATATACAAAAACTTTTTTTGACTTAAGAATGGTTTTTTTTAAGTCAATTTTTGACTTATATTTTGATGAAATAGGAGAATACCAATTTTTCAGTAACTTAATTTTTATTTTTTTAAATAAAATATTTTTTGGAATAAATTTCTTGTTACCTTTTGATTGTATCCCAACAACATCAGCGATAAGGAACTGAGATAAGAAAAAGATATTAAAAAATCTATATAAAAACTTATTGTTTATTAGATTAAGGTCCTTAGCCCATTTTGGAAATAAATCCCTAATTATTAAATAACTAGGGCATTTGTTTGTGAATTTAAGAAAAAAAATTAAAGGTGATAAAAAAATAGAAGGCGACCACCAAATAATACCATCATGATTTTTTAAATTTAATGATCTTAAAAATATATCTAATATAATTTTGTAAGGGGTAATAAATTCATTTATAGTTCTTCTGAAAAATGGAATGTCAGTTAGTTTACCTGTTTTAAATCTATAAATATTTAAGTTTTTATTTGATTCAATAATTACTCTTTGATTAATGGAATTATCTGGAGTTATTACACTTACAGAATGCCCCTGATTTAATAACTCAAAAGTAAGATCCTGAATCTGAATAGCAGCTGATGATTTTAATGGGGGATAAAAAACGCAAATAATAATAAGTTTCATTTTAATTAATTATCATATTGATTTTTAGATTGATAATTAATATGAATTCAAGAAAACTTTGATTTTTTCATGGAGAATATCAAACATTTTGTTTGTCATACCATGATGGAGTGGAAGAAGAACCCCTCTTTGCATTATTTGATCAGAATTTTTTAGTCCTTGATCTGTTTTCTTGAATGATACTCCTTTCATCATTGGCTGTCTTGTGATATTGCCTGTAAAAACAACACGAGTTTGTATATTATTTTTTTCTAAGAATATCTGAAAATCCTTTCTTTTAAAAGGTGCATCTTCATTAATTATTACAGGGAAAGCTAACCAACCTGAATAGTGATTCGATTTTTCTAAAGGCGTTTTAAAAAAAATTTCATAAGATTTGAAAAATTCAACTTGTTTTCTGAAATTATCTTTCCTGATTTTAATGTTTTCTATTAGTTTTTTGAGCTGTATCAATCCAAAAGCTGCGCCTATCTCACTACCTTCTAGGTTATAACCAATTTTTTCAAAAACAAACTTTGCATCATAGTCAATGCCGTCTAGATTTATATTAAATCTATTATCTATAGATTCACTGTCCTCATCAAAAAGTGATGAACTTCTTCCCCATGATCTAAGTAATTTTGATCTTTCCATAACTTTACTGTCATTAATTGCTAAAGCCCCTCCATTGCCGGCACAATTTATAATATGTGAGCCATAAAAACTCGTTATTGACATATCAGTAAATACTCCAGCTGGTTTATTATCTATTTCTCCTCCCAAAGTATCAGCAGAGTCCTCAATAACAATAAGATTATATTTATTTGCAATTTCCCGAATAGATTTCCAGTCGCAAAGATTTCCTAATAGATTTGGAGCTAGTATAGCCACTGTTTTTTCGTTTATTAGAGGTTCAATCTGAGAAATGTCTATACAATATGTAAGTTCTTCTACATCTGCAAATACAGGAATTAAATTGTTTTTTATAAGACAGCCAACTGTTGTAGAAAAAGTTAAAGCTGGTGTGATTACTTCAGAATTAGGAGGAAAATCTAATGCTTCTATTCCTATATAAAGGGCAGAGGAACCTGAATTAACATATAAGCAGTGTTTTTTTGAAAAAAGGTTAGCTATCTTCTTTTCAAATTCTCTAGAATAAACTCCCATTTGAGTCGATTCTCTTAAACATTTTACTACTGCTTCAATTTCTTCTTTGCCATATACGGTTTTTGCATATGATATTTTTTCATCCATCTTGAAAATTTAAATATTAGTTTTTAAGTATTATATCTAATTATTTTTAAGTAATTAAAAAAAAGAAAATATTAAATCAATTAAAAGTAATAGAATTAATAAATTTCAAAGTAAATTCATAAAAATACTGTTAGTGTAATATGGAATATTTTTAGTAGATGAGTTCAAATATCAAGAAATTATTTATTAATGGTTATGGCTGGACTGGGTCAAGCGCATTGGTGGACTATTTATTAGATTTTCGAAATATATCTGTCATCCCTAATGAGTTTGATGACTTGAGAGTCCCATATGGTTTTATTGATAAAGTGAAAATGAGAATTAAGAAAATTGAAGGAGGTTATTCTAGATCTTTTAGTACTTTGGCTCATTTTGAACCAACTAATTTTAGTCCTGTATCCACAAGAAATAAAGGTAATTTTTTTATTTTAAAAATGCTTCTAAGAGGTTTACACCTCCCAATACCATTTACAAAAATGTGGAATAAGTCGTTTGGATATAGAAAACACTTTTTTTCCCTTTTTTTTAAATATTTAAGGGAGTCTTTCGTAACAAAAAAATATTTAAGGAAAGTCTCTCGATCATTATCTGTTGAAGAGTTGAAATTATTACCTTTAAAATGGATAAATTCTATCTCTTCCATATATGCAGAAAGAAATAATGTTGTTTGCTTTGATCAGGCACTTTTAATAGATAACGCTATAGAATACATTGATTTACTCAGTGATATTTTTGTAGTAGTAGTAATAAGAAAACCTGAGAAACAGTTTGCAGATATTCTTGAAGAGAATGTGAGATTTCTGCATAATTATCCTTGGAAAGTAAGGTATCTATTTGGAGTCGGAGAAAATGATTTAATAGACATTGTTAAAGTATTTATTAATTCAACATCTAATCGTCTGGATCAATTAATTCTTTTAAAAAAGAAGATGAAAAAAAAATTGTTGTTTATTGATTTTGATAATTTTCTAAAAAATCCAGAAAAAGAATTAAAAAGGATTTCTGATAATACTGGGATTAAATTCCAAAAAAATAAAAAAATAAATTTTAATTTAGAAAAATCTAGAAAAAGAAATAGATCTTTAAAAATAAAAAATAAAGCTATATCGAAGGAAGTAGCTTCTTTAAATAAAAAATATTATAAACTTGAGAGATATTCTAAGGAATTTTGAGTTTTTGAATAATATTTTTTAAATTTTTATTATCTCTTGTGAGAGCTCAAGAAATATATTATTCTTTTAATATGTTTGAGCGACTAAAAAGATTATGATAGCGCTCCTAAAGTTAGTAAAAAATTATCTACCTAATAAATACAAAAGAGAATTCCTATTCGCTTTCCTACTTTTGCTTTTTAGTGGAGTAGCAGAAATTATTTCTATAGCCGCTATATTGCCATTTTTATCTTTATTAGATAGTGGAGAAATTAATTATATAAATAATTCATTAATTTTTAATTTATTGCCAATAAATTTTAGTTCATTGGCAGGGAATATTTATTTCCTTACCTTTATATTTTGTTTTTCTACAGTCTTAGCAGCAACGATTAGATTAAGTTCGATATGGTGCAATTCTTTTTTTGCAGCAAAAGTTGGTTCCTTTTTGAGTAACTACTTGTTTAGAGAAACTATTAAAAAAGATTATGAATATCATGTAAATCAAAATAATAATAGATTAATTCTAACTCTTACTCAACATATAAATGGAACAGTTAGAGCTTTGTTTTATCTTTTGCAGTTTTTTTCAGGAATCATTATTTCTTTATTTATTATTTCATATTTGACATCTTTAAACCCAATTTTGTCTTTAATTTCATTGTTTATATTTGGATCATATTATTTGATAATTGCGAAAACTTTCAAATTAAAACTAGTTGATAATAGTAAATATATTGCAAATATTGGCCAAATACAAATGAAACTAGTTAGAGAAAGTCTAGGAGGTATTAGGGAAATTATTCTTAATGAAGACAGTAAATATTACTCAGATATTTATAAAAAAAATGATAAATCTATGCGTTATCGACAAGCTCTTAATCAATTCATTAGTATTTTCCCAAGGTACTCATTAGAAGCAATAGCTATAATTTCTATTATTCTTTTAGGAGTTTTATTTAATAAAAAAGAATTCGCAAATATAGCAATGTTAGGAAGTATTGCATTTGGCGCACAACGTTTATTACCAGCATTACAGTCCATTTATTCTGCATGGGCGATGCTAAAAAATTTTTCTGCAGATATAAAAGAGGTTAATAATGCAATAGTAAAAATAGGTGATAATTTTAAATTTAATTCAAATAATAAGCTCATTAAATCTTTCAAGAATTTTAAATTAATTAAGTTTAAAAATATAAACTATCAGTATAAACATAGAAATAAAGTTATTTTGAGAGATTGCAATTTAACATTCAGAAGAGGGGAAACTATTGCAATTATTGGTAAAACTGGCAGCGGTAAATCTACATTCGTAGACATTCTTATGGGTTTATTAAATCCTTTAGATGGTGAAATACTAATTGATGATAATGTTATAAATAAATTTAATAGAGAACAAAATCTTAAAGAATGGAGAAAATGTATATCTCATGTTCCTCAAGAGGTTTTCTTAAGAAACGAGACTATCTACGATAATATTGTTGGCACTGATTTTAAACACAAGAATGATGATGAAACATTTACTTTGGCTTTGAATACTTCACAAGTTACTGAATTCATAGATGATTTAGATAACGGTTTAGATACTCTAGTAGGTGAGAGAGGTGTAAAAATAAGCGGGGGTCAGAAACAAAGAATTGGAGTGGCTAGAGCTTTAATGAAGGATAAACCCATACTTGTTCTAGATGAAAGCACAAGTTCCCTTGATACAACTATTGAAAAAAGAATGCTAGACAAAATTAAATTATGTTATCCATTTTTAACGATATTTATGATTACTCATAGGTATTCAAATTTGTCATATTGCGATAAAGTTTTTGAGATAAAAAAAGGTATGATTAATGAATTAGAATTGTGAAAATAAATATGATTCTCAAAGAAATTTTTAAAATATATAAATTAGAGTTATTAATTGAGATTACTTTTAAAGTCTTATAGAAATGTCTTTATCAGAATCACCTACTTTTATTGTTTTAAGTGCTGGAAGTCCTCATTATGGCGATGAACCATCTTCTTTAAAAAAAACAACACATACGACAAGGATTTTGGATTGGCAGCTAAATGCTGTTGAGGGGGTATGCAATAAAAAAATTCTAGTTTCTGGTTACCATGCAAGTGAATTTGATCAGAAGATATTTAAAAATATACAAATAATAAATAATAAAATGTGGGATAAGACCAGAAGTGTTTATTCTTTTTTGCTAGCTCTTAAAGAAGTTAAACATTCAGCCTTAGTGTCTTATGGTGATATTCTTTTTAGAGATTCTATAGCTAAAGAACTTATTAATTCAAAGCATAATATTACGATCGCAATATCAGATATAGAGAATGAAAATGGTGGCAAGTATAAAAATAAATTCAAGGAGTTGTTATATCAAGAGAATGATAATGTAACTAAAATTGGACATAATGTTGATGAAGAATTTTCTAAAAAGGAATTTATTGGAGTAGCATTTTTTTCTTTTAGAGCTATTAAATTCATTAAGAAAAATTTGGAAATATTAAAAAGAAAATTTAAATTATGCCATATGTCTGAATTGATAGAATTTTTAAGATCCCAAGGATTTGAAGTAAATTGTAAAGACTTTAAGAATGATTGGACAGAAGTATATTTTAAAAATGATGTTGCTAAATTTGTATTTGGTACTAAGGCTCAAACTTTAATAAGGTTGAAAAATTATCTTGAGCATGCTTCCATTCCAGAACAATATATTCTTGAAAAGAAAATCTGGTCAGTAGATAAAAATAAAATTATTAATGAAATAAACTCTTTATTTAATAAGAAAAAATTAGCTGTAAGATCAAGTTCTTTTAGTGAAGATAATATGTCATCCTCTAATGCAGGTAAATATGAGACCTATTTAAATGTATCAATAGAAAAAAATGCAATTAGATCCATTGATTCTGTTTTTAAATCTTATCCAAAATATGAAAAAAATCCGCATGTTTTAGTCCAATCAATGGTTGAAAATGTTATTTGTTCTGGTGTAATTTTTACAAGGACTTTAGATTATTATGCTCCTTGGCTAGTTATTAATTTTGATTATGGCCAAGATACTACATCGATAACTGCTGGAGAATCTTCAACTTCAGAAACTTTATACATTTTTAAACCTTCAATAAAACTCATAAAAAATAAATTGAACAAGTGGCAAAAAAAACTTATTAGTGCAATTCAGGAAGTAGAAAATATTCTTAATTACGATGCTTTGGATATAGAGTTTGCGGTTAATAATGAAAATCAAATAATAATACTTCAAGTTAGACCTATAGTAGGCGTGCCTTCAGATATAGAAAAACAAGATATATATTTTGAGAAATTAATTAATAATGCTAAAAAAGAATTTACTTATCTTCAAGCAAATCCATTACAAAATGGTATATCAGGATTACCTCTAGTCATAGGTTTTATGCCTGATTGGAATCCTGCAGAGATAATTGGAACCAACCCGAATAATTTGGCTTCAAGTTTATATAAATATTTAGTTACAAATGAATTGTGGGCAAGACAAAGAGCTGCTTTTGGATATAAAGATGCTAGGCCTGGAAAACTTTTGAATCTTTTTTGTGGAAAGCCTTTTATAGATGTAAGAACAAGCCTTTACTCCTTTATACCAAAAAATCTTGATGATGTTCTTACAAATAAACTATTAGATTTCTCACTAAATTGGCTTATTAAAAATCCACAACTGCACGATAAAGTTGAATTTGAAGTTATTCCAACATGTTTAAGTCCAGGATTTGAAAAATGGGAGAAAAGGTTTCTTCATAATGAAACATTTACGTTAAGCGAGGTCACTAAAATTAAAAATGAACTTTTAAAAATTACAAAATCAGCATTTAATAATATTGATTCTTATTTTGAGGGAATAAATAAATTAGAAAAAATTCATCATGAAATAGAACAAAATAAATCTCTTAGCTATTCAACCAAAGCTAAGCTTTTGCTTTTTTATTGTAAGGAGTATGGTGTTCTTTCATTCGCCCATCTTGCAAGATGTGCATTTATAGCCATAACAATTTTAAACGAAGCAAGTGATATGGAGATAATTTCAGCTAATTCAAAAAGTTTTTTCTTATCTTCTCTTGAAAGTATTGGTAATAAAATTATAAGAAACTCTATTGCAGTAAAAAATAAAGAATTATCATTTAATGAGTTTGTTGGAATATTTGGACATTTAAGGCCCGGGACTTATGATATAACTTCTCCTAGATATGATTCAAATATTGACTTTTTCTTAAAGCCATTAATAAATGAAGATAGTAAATTAGTTCATCAATCAAAGCTTTCTTTAAATGAATGGGAAAAAGATTTTCAGAATTTATTGCAATTTTTAAAAAACTTAAATTTACCTTCCGATAAAGAAATTGTAAAGAATTTTCTTTTAAAATCGATTGAAGGAAGAGAAAATTCAAAATTTATTTTTACTAAAACTCTCTCTTCCTCATTGGAATATTTAGCTAAAAGTGTAGAAAAATTAGGCTTATCTAAAAATGATTGTGCAAATATGGACTTGGATGATTTTCAATTTTTAGATTATTTAGAAGAGGATAAAATTGCAGACTTGAAAAATAAAATTCTTAAAAATGAACAGTATCTTTCCTTAACTAGAAAATTAAAAATATCTCCACTAATTCACTCAATAATAGATTTTGATATTTATTTCTCCAGACCAGATTTGGCAAATTATATTGGAAATTCATCTGTCACAGCGGAAATAATTAATTTATCTATAGATGTACTTTCAGATAAAATTAATTTTGAAGGCAAAATAGTTTTAATTAAACAAGCTGATCCTGGGTTTGATTGGATATTTGGCTGTAATATTGCTGGACTTATTACACAATTCGGTGGTTCAAATTCGCATATGGCTATTAGGTCTGCTGAGCTAGAAATACCAGCAGCAATTGGTGTCGGGGAGCAAATTTATAAATCCTTAATTAAGGCATCTATATTAGAACTAAATCCTTATGAAAGTACAATAAAAATAATTAGATGAAAATAATAGGAATTACTCAAAGAATAGATAATTATCCTTCTAGAGAAGAGTTAAGAGAAGCTTTAGATTATAGACTTCCATTAATTTTTAATCAATTAAATTTAGTATGTGTTCCAATCTCAGCTTATTCTTCTAAAGAATCTTTAACTCAATTATTTAAATTATTTGGTGGTTTTGTTCTTTCAGGGGGAAATAATATTGGAGAATATCCTGAAAGAGATAAATTAGAAAAGTTTATTTTGGAATATTCTTCGGCAAGAAATATCCCTGTCTTAGGTATATGTCGCGGGATGCAATTTATTCTTAATTATGAAAAATTTTCCTTAGTAAAGTTTAAAAATCATATAAACGTAAAACATGAAATCTATTTTGTTGATAATAAAAGAAGCTTAGAAGTCAATAGTTTTCATAATTTTGGAGTACTACATTCTTCTATTCGAGATCCTGTAAAATCTTTAGCTTATTCAAAAGATAATTGTAGTGAATATATTAAACATAAAATTTACCCATGGACTGGAATAATGTGGCACCCTGAACGAGAAAAAAAAATATCAGATTTTGATTATTCTTTAATAAATACAATCTTTAATAGTAAATGATAATGGGAAAATATCAGGCTATTATCTTAGCCGCTGGAAAAGGATCTAGGTTAATGCCTTTAACAAAAAACATACCTAAATGCTTGGTTCAAGTTAATTCAAAGCCTATTTTAGAATGGCAATTATATTTATTTAAAAAAAATAAAATACCTGTAAATATAATTACAGGTTATTTAAATACGAAAATCTTAGAAAGAAAATACGAACAAAATTATTTTTGGAATAAAGAATATGATACCAGTAATATGGTTTATAGTTTTTTTAAAGCTAGGCCTTTAATTGAAAGTTGTATTAATAAGCAAGATATTATAATTTCTTATGGGGATATAATTTATAGTCCTCAAATATTGACAAAATTAATTAATATTCAAGATCAATTTTCATGTGCGGTTGATATGAATTTTAAAAAGTATTGGAAGCTAAGGATGTATGATATTGAGAACGATCTTGAATCATTATCAATTGATAATGATCATAATATTTTATCAATAGGTCAGAAAATAAATGATTTGAATAATGTAGATGCTCAATATATGGGATTGATTAAAATTTCTTCAAAATTGATATCTAGTGTTTTAGAAATTTGGGATGAAATATTAAATGCAAACCCATTAGATTATTCAAAGAATTTATATATGACTGATTTTTTGCAATATTGTATAGATAAAGGTTTAAATTTAAAAGCCTTAAAAATTTCTCATCCTTGGGCTGAAATTGATACTCCATCAGATATTAAAGTGGCAGAAGAAATATTAAATTTTGACGAATTTATATCTTTCTAGAAAATATATTATTAGTTTTTAGGAAATTCACCTTAGTTAAGTTAAGATATAAAAAGCATTTATTTATAAGTGAAAGCTGTAATTTTAGCGGGTGGTTTAGGAACTCGTCTCTCTGAGGAAACAGATAAAAAACCTAAGCCTATGGTTGAAATAGGTGGTGAACCAATTCTAAACCATATTATGAATATTTACTCAAGATTTAATATTAATGAATTTATAATTTGTGCTGGTTACAAATCATATGTTATTAAAGAATATTTTGCGAATTTTTGTTTACACAAGTCAAATGTTACTTTTGATCTTGATAAAAATAAAATTTCTTTTCATGATAATTTTGTAAAACCCTGGAAAGTAACAATTGTAGATACTGGAATTGAAACGCAGACAGCTGGGAGGTTAAAAAAAATAAAAAATTATCTTCCTGATGAAGAAGAATTTTTTATGACTTATGGAGATGGACTATCTGACATATCAATTGATAATTTATATGAGCATCATGTGAATTCCGGTAAAGTTGTTACCGTAACCGTTACCAGACCTAAAGGAAGATTTGGATCAGTTACTATTTCTAATGATGATAATACGATAGAAAATTTTGTAGAAAAACCAATTAATGGAGAAGGATGGATTAATTCTGGTTTTTTTGTTTTAAACAAAAAAATATTTGATTATATAGACGATTTAGATGATTCTTTTGAATACAAAACTTTACCTGCATTATCATCAAAAAAACTTGTCTCTGCCTATAAACATTATGGATTTTGGCACCCTATGGATACGCTCAGAGATAAAAATATACTTTGTGACCTATGGAATAAAAATCAAGCACCATGGTAATTAATTTGAATAAAGATTTTTGGAAGGGTAAAAGAGTTTTATTAACTGGGCATTCAGGTTTTAAAGGTTCTTGGATGACAAAATTATTAACTAATTTAGGCTCAATAGTATATGGATATTCATTAAAGCCAAATACTAAACCTAATTTATTTGAAATTCTAAGCATAAGTGAATTATGTCATTCGACATATGATGATATCAATAATTTTGATAATCTTAAAGAATATTTTTTTTCGATAAAACCAGATATAGTTTTTCATTTCGCAGCTCAGCCAATAGTTTTAAAATCCTATCAATTACCAATTGATACAATTAAGACAAATGTGATTGGACTTGCCAATCTATTGGAATTGGTCAGATTTAGTAATAAATTTATATCGGTTGTAATAATTACATCCGATAAATGTTATAAAAAAAATACTCATAATCTACCTCACAAAGAATCTGATTCTCTTGGAGGATCAGATCCATATAGTGCAAGTAAAGCCTGTGCCGAAATTATTTCAGAGAGCTATAGAGATTCTTTTTTTTTAAATAAAAATTCTTCTCAAATTGCTACTGCTAGAGCAGGTAATGTAATTGGCGGTGGTGATTGGTCAGAATATAGATTAATTACAGATATAGTCAGATATATTTGGGAGGAGAATACAAAATTAGAATTACGTTATCCCTCAGCAGTTAGACCTTGGCAGCATGTCTTAGAACCTATAAATGGATATATTAGTCTAGCTGAGAAGTTATACAAATATCCAGGAAAATTTAATAAAGCATGGAATTTCGGACCTACTGATTTAGTTGAGTTTAAAGTGTCGGACATAATTAAAACTTTCGAAAATAAACTAAATATTAATATCAAATATTCTAATATTACTAATATAAAAAATGAGAATGCATATTTAAGCTTGGATTCTTCTTCCTCTAATAAGAATTTGAGTTGGGTTAATAAGCTTACAACTAAGGAAGCTATTGAATGGACAATAGATTGGTATGAGAACTTTTATAAAGGCTTTGATTCAATCTCATTTACAGAATCTCAAATAGAAAAATATATAAATATAAAATAAGAAATTGTGAAAAATTTAACTTTCTAGAAACATTTATTATGATGAATAAAAATATAATTCTCAAAAAGAATCATGTTTCTATTACTGGTTGCAATGGATATTTAGGTTATAACTTAGCAAAATATTTATTATCTGATAATGTATCTGTAACTGCAATATGTCACTCTAATTACCTTACGAGTAATTTGGTTAGTTTGAGTAAATTAAGAAATTTTAACTACATTTTAATAAATAATAAAAAAGGTCTAATTAAAAATTTATCAAATACAGACTGCTTAATTCATACTGCAGTTGTATATGGGAAAAAAAAAGAATCAGATTATTATATTAATTCTTCAAATATAGATTTTCCCTTCTATTTATTTAGATTAGCCTCTTTGTGCAATACCCCATTATTTTTTAATTGTACTTCTTTCTTTGAGCAAAATCGCAGTAGCTATATGAATAAATATACAGAATCTAAATTAGGTTTCAAAGAACTACTTAAAAGATATAATTCTAAAGGTATTGTAAAAATAATAGATTTATATTTACATCATATTTATGGACCTGGGGAGTCTATTTCAAAGTTTACAGGTTGGCTTTTTTTAGAATTAAAAAAAAAGAATAATATAATTAAGCTTTCTCCTGGCAACCAATTAAGAGATTTTATATATATAAAAGATATTGTCAGCGCCATAAAACATATCTTGTTTTATGGATCAATAGTTCATCTCCCAAATAAAATTGAGATTGGAACTGGAATCAAGGTATCTTTAAAGGAATTTGTATGCTTCTTGCATAAAGCATTTAATTCAGATTCAAAGTTGTTTTTTGGTGAAAAGGATTTTCATGATGGAGAATTGAAAGATATATGTACTGACCCAGAGTTTTTATATAGTATTGGATGGAAACCTAAATTTTCTATCGAACAGGCTGGATTAGATATGTATAAATTAAATTCAAAATAAATTAAAATAATGTATCTTTTGGAAATGTCATTTTTATCCTATAACAGGATAAATTTATTAATAAATCGATTAAGAAATTTAATTATAAAAATAGATCATTTTAATCTTAATCAAGCTATTTGTATTAGTATTTTTGATAATAATTCTGATGAAAAAGAAATTAATAAATTAAAAATTTTTTTGAATTCTGTTTCAAAAAAAAATCATATTCATCTATTTGAAAATATTACTAATATGGGTTTCCCCGCGAATTTACAAAGATCAATTCTAAATTCCAATGGCTTTTACAAATGGTTATTATCAGATGATGATTATTTGAATCTTACATTTCTTCCTAATATAATAAGACTTCTGAAAGAAAAAGATATTGATTTTTTATCACTTGATACTATAGCTGTTAAGAATCGTCCAAAAGAAAAACACTATGAAAAAGATATTTTTAATTTTTGTAAATTCTATAAACCAGATATTAATCAATTTTTAAATAACGAAGATACATTAGATCTAGATAAGAATCTTGGATTTATATCTTCTAATATTATTAGAACAAAATTACTTGAAGATTCATTAAAAGAAATAAAATTCAAAAATAATAATTTGCTTAAGAATAATTATTTAATTAAGGCTATAAATTACAATGTTTTAAATAGCATAACGACCCTAGGAATTTTTGATCGTTTCCCAATTGTCTTTCAAAATATTAAATATGGGAGCTATTTTTATAATGACCCTTTGATAAGAAGAAAAACATTTATATTTGACTCAACAGAAATATATTTATACATTAAAAAATTAAATAATGTTCAATTAAACTATAAATCAAAGGCATTTATAGAGAAAAAATTATATCTTAATTTTTCCCTTTGGTTATCTCTAAAAAAGGATAAACTTTTAAAGATATCCGATATTTTATATGTATATAAAAATTCTCAAAGAATTTATCCATGCATTATTTTAATTTATTTGTTACCTCTTTTTATCCTAGGAAAGTATAGACTTCTGAAGTATTTAAACGTATTTAAATTACTCAAGAAAAAATAAAATTTTATTAACTATGCAATATGCAATTATTTTTACATCAGGATACAGACCCCTAGAAGATCACTTTGAAGGACTTTTATATTCAATTAATAAAGAAAATAACTTTAAGTTTATTATTTTTCTTGAACAAAATTCAGAGCAAAAAATTATTGATCTTCTTAAAAAATATAGAAATACTAATATGTCAATATTAAGTAAATATAATATTTTTACAATCTTTAGGTATTCGATAAAATCCACCCTTATTTTTGGAAAACCAAAAGGGTTAAAAAAAATTGTTTTATTTTTTTCTCAATTATTAAATAGAAAAGTCACAAGAATAATCCTAACTCCAGGAATAATTTTAAAAGCTACAGGTCATTTTAAAAGTAAAAGAAAATTATTAAATCTTACTTTATATATAAGGAATTTTGTTTTTAATATATTTTTTAAATTTATTGTTTTAACTCCCACTAATGAAGGAATGCTTTATCAAGCAGCAGCTTTCGCATATCCAATTAATCTTGTACTTAATTATCCTTTGCCTAAGAATATTTATTTATCAAAAAAAATAATACAAAATAATTTAAAAAAAATAGTCCTTTTTTCTCCAACGCATAGGTGGGACGGGATAAAGTCTCCTATAGAGTTAATTCTAGAAGATGAGGATTTTGTTGAAACAATTATTGATTTGGGATTTTTAGTTAGATATACCTTGCATCCTGAGCAAGAAATGAATGTTAAATCAAATTTTTCTAAAAGCGTAAAACCATTTGAAAAAGAATGGGAAAACGTGTTGTCTTTAATAACAGATTACTCATCTATTGGTTTAGATTATTTATATTCAGGAGGAGAAAATTTGGTATACTTTATCCCAGACATTCATGAATTCCAGCTAAGACAAGGGATAGGTCCTCTTTTTAAATCTCATCTTCAGGGAAATCATAATTTCTACTCAAAAGAAGAGATAATAAAGTTTTTATCTAATCAAAAAAATTATGCCAACAAAAAAGAAACTATTAAAAAAATAAATTTAAGTTTTTCTATGCAAAATTATTATACTAATTTGCAAGAAATATTAAAAGGATTATGATTTATACAAATTTAATCAACAAATTTGAAATTACTTAAAATTTGATTTTCTGAATTTATGTTAAAAGTGCAGTTTATATTACTAAAAATTTTTAATTTATTAAATAATAATTATGTGCTATAAGCCTTTAGTTAGTTTTATTGTTGCTGTTTATAATGGTGAATCTTTTATTGAAAATTGTTTAATGTCAATTTTTAATCAAACATATAAAAATTTAGAAATAGTGATAGTTGATGATTGTAGTTGTGATTCCACAAATTTAATATTAAAGAATTTATCTAAAAATAGTAGTATGAAAATGATTATTTTACAAAATAGCTCGAATTTAGGTTTAACAAAATCTCTTAATATCGCTGCATCTCATGCTAATGGTCAATGGCTTGCAAGACTTGATGCTGACGATTTATCAAGAAAAGATCGTATTGAATCACAAATAAGTTTTGCAATAAAAAATACTCAATATTCCATAATAGGATCATCTTGCAATTTTATTGATGAAAAAGGAAAGTATTTATTCTCTAAATATTATCCTTCAAAACATAACCAAATACAGTCTACATTAGAAAAAGCAGGAGCTTTTTTCCCTCATTCTTCTGTAATTATTAATAAAGATGTTTTTTATCAGCTTGGAGGTTATAACAACTATATGCAATATTCTCAAGATTTTGAATTATGGTTGAGAGCATTACCAAAATATAAAATTTTTTCTATTAATAAACCTTTAGTTTCAATAAGGATTCATTCACAACGGATTTCTAATCATAATAAAGGAAATAACCAATTAATTTATTCAAGAGCTTGTTTAATAGCCCATTGGCTCACAACTGATTTCTTAATTAACAGATCAATTATTTATTCGAATAGAAATTGGAAGAAATTTCTCAATGAAGTTTCTATCTTTATAGGCAGTAATCCATATTATCTTGGAAGGAAGTCTTATGCAAAAGTAATGAGGGGATTTAATTTCAAAAATCTTTTTCACAAACTTTTTTATATTTTTTTAAATAAAAAAAATATAATTTTTTTTATTATTAGTTTTTTAATTAATCAAGAACTATTCTTAAGAAAAAAATCAGTAATTTTCAAAAAACTTTTTGATTAAAAATATATTTTCTCATAATATTATATTCTTATTTATTATTAGATTTAGTATAATTATTTATGGAATAAGTATTTATTAATTATAAAATGATTAATAATATAATTAATGCTACAAGTATTCATAAAGGGGGTGGATTAACTTACTTATTCTTAATTCAAAAATATATTGATAAGAAAAATAAATTAATATTTTTAGATTCTAGATCAAAAAAATATATAAAAGACTTTAAAAATATAAAAATAATTTTCCTAAGAAAAGGACCTTTTAGAAATATTAGAATACTATTTTATAGAATAAAATATATATTGAAATTTAATAAATTCAATTCTAAAGAGGAAAATATAAAAAAATTTACTGAACTATCTTTAAATGGTTTACCTCCCTTATTTAGAATTGGTAATAAATTTACTAAAGTATATATATTTTGTCAGAATAGATTAGTTTTTGAAAAAAATAACTTTAAATTATTTGGTATTTTTTATTTTAAAGTTTATCTTTATCTATTAATTCATAAAATTCTTTTTAATTTATTTAAAAGACCAGACGATATAATAATTGTTCAAACTCAATCTATGAGGAAACTTCTTATGGATTTAAAAATAAAGAATAAAATTATATTGCAAGAAAAAATTTGGGGAAATATAAATAAAGAAAACTACTTTAAAATTCTTGATTTAGGCACAAAAGATTTTCAATATAATCCAAAATTGGAATATATAAAAAATCTATATAAATCAAATATCTTATATTTTTATCCAGCATATTGCTTGCCTCACAAGAATCATTTCAACCTTTTAAAAGCTTTTGAAGAATTAGAAAAAAATGATAAATATCCTCATAAGTTACTTTTGACAATAACTAATGTTGATTATCATAAGCTGTTTAAAAATAAGAATCAAAATGTGATTTTATTAAATGATTTATCTTATAAAGAGATTTTCATTATTTATAGATATATAGATTATCTTATTTTTCCATCTCTTATAGAATCTTATGGACTACCATTATTAGAGGCAATGTTCAGTAATGTTGATATAATTGCTTCAGATCTGCCATTTGTTTATGATATTTGTAAACCCTCTTTGGCTTTTAACCCAAATAAAATAGAGGATATTTCTGATAAGATCAAATATTCCCTTGAACTTAATAAAAGATTTCAATAGTTGAAATTTTAGAACTAAAATATGAATCCTCAAAAAAATGAACAGAAAAATTAAAAATATTTTTGTGTTCTGGAGCAGGTTAAGTAGGAGGTCAAACTATTTCATTAATTGCAGATAAATGCCATTTTTCTCCATTTGAATATTTATTGTCTTTGTTATATCATGTTTTATCAATTTAAAATTCGGATGTTCTTTCCAGTGGTTAATATTTTTTTTTCGCCTGATATAAAGTTATCAATGCATATTACTTCTTCTACATTAGCCATTAATTTATCTATTAAATAATAACCTAAGAATCCGGAACCTCCAGTTACAAAATTTCTTAATATTGATTTTATTAACGGAGATCAATAATGATATTTAATTATAACATTTTTACGAATTTGGATATTCAGAATCTAAAGTCTTATTAAATTCTAAAGCATATTTTTTATCTATAAATATCCCAAAAAGAAAAATTAAAAAAGAAAATATAAATAAATTAAAAGTATTAGAAAATAAATAAATTAAGGACAATAATGCTATTGACAATATGTATATACTTGCCACCACGGAATGTTTTAAACCATTAGAAACTAATCTTTGGTATAAATGGGATTTATGAGCTTGAAATATATTCCTTTTATTAATTAGATTTCTTAATATACAAATCAAGGCATCTAAGAAAAGTGGTGAACATAATAAAATAATTCTGAAATTACTAATAACCCCTGAGCTACTGCTAAACATAAGGCTTACTAGAAAAGTACCTAAGTATAAACTCCCCGTATCTCCCATAAATATTTTTGAGGGATGCCAATTGAAATATAAAAAACCAGTTAAAGTTCCAATTATTGGTAATAAATAGTGGAATTCACCATTTAAAGTTAAAAAGATTACAATCATTGAACCAGTTATTAATCCATCTATACCATCCATAAAGTTTATAAAATTAATGATTGATGTGCCAAATAGTAGAAGAACAAAATAACCTCCAAAACCATAATTTGTGAAAATGTTTGCTACGTTTCCAGGCTCATTCTTTACGTAAAGAATGATTATTAATAATGTAAAAACTTGAGAACTAAAACGAAATAATTTTGAAATATTGAATTTATCGTCTATTAATCCAATTAGAGATATTGGTAATGATAATAGTGGCAAGTAAAAGCCTTGATAGATAACTAATATTGAATAAATCAATATAAATGTTATCCCTCCGCTAGATGGCTTTACTATTTGGTGCATACCCCTAACTGAGGGAATCGCAGGAATTTTTCTTTTCAGTATTGGTATAAACTTTTTTAATAAAAAAAAAGTTAGTAATGAAGAAAATAGAAAGTGCAATAATTTAATAAAAAATTGATTCATATTGTTTTACTTTCTTTGCTTTCTTAGAATATTTATTTAAAATATAACAATTTATTTAAGCATTTTTAAAAATAGTTTATAAATTTATCAACTAATTTAGTTCATTTAGAATGTTATTTTTTATAAATTTTTGATAATTATAATTATTTAAATTTTTAAGTTTAAGTATTGTAATTCTTCCCAACCTCTTTTAAGGCGTTTTCATCATGAATACACTTTAAACCAGCAAATAGTATGCTAATTAAAATACTTATTTTCCCATCATAATAAGTTATGTCAGTTAGATGATTTACAAAAATAATTGCTGAAGATGCAAACCAAACTTTTTCAACTGAAATTTCATTGTTTTTTGGAAGCTTCAAAAATATATAAATCGATGTTTTTGTAAGGAGTAATAAAATAGTTGTAATTAATATTATTGAAAGAGGGATGCCGAAATTATGTGCGATTTCCAATGGCATATTATGAGAATGTACAGCAACTATTTTAAGTTTATTATCTAAGATGATTTCATTATTTTTTTCATGTAAAAAAGGAAAAGTTGAAGGACCCCAACCTAGAAAAGGTCTTTCTTTAATTCTTTCTAATACTGATTTCCAAATCAATAACCTGGTAGAATTACTAAATTCAATTGATGTTAATTTTTCTATTAATGATGAGAATGGTAAGAGATTGTAAAAATCTTTGCCTTTATTAATTAAGGATCCAAAAAACTTATCAAACGAAATTAAAGAGATTACAGGGATTGATATTATCATAATTTTTTTATACCCAAAAAGCAAAATTCCTGTAAGAAGAATTCCTAATATCCCATTTCTTGAGCTAGTTAAAAGAATCATATAAATAATCAAGCTTAGCAAAAGTAATAAAAAAAGATTTTTAACAGAATAATTTTTTGTATTCTTTAAAAATAAAATAGAGAAGGGGAGAATTAAAATAAGCCAAACGCTAGCATAATTTGGGTTGCTAAAAAGTCCAGCTACTCCGTAATTAGCTGCTAGAGGTTTTTGAAACCAAACAATAGAACCAAAAAGTGTTTTAAATGGGCCATAAATGTTAAAAAATTTCTGTAAGATCATACTTACTAAGACAGGGATGGAACCACTGAGTAAGTATCTTCCAAAAATTTGCCTTTGATGATTGGTCTTTAAATAATTTTGAAATCCCCAATAGAAAAAAAATATAGGAATCCAATTAAATAAATTTATCCAAATATTAAATACTGGATAATCTAATAATATGGAAGGTTTGTTAATTAAAGATATATTTATAGTGCTAAAAAGAATTAATCCAATTGATATAAATAAGGGAAAGTTCCACTTATCTCTTAATGAAAAAGATTCATTGCTTTTAAATGAAATTAATAATGATATTAATAAAAATAATGCGGCTATTGGTAAAGCAGAAGGCAAGAAAAAAACTCCTACTAAAAATAATTTATTACCAAGATTATTACTCATGCTCTCTTTCAATGAATTATTAAGATAAGTGCCCATTAATTTAAAATATTTAAGTTTTTAAAAAACTTTGGCTAAAAATTCATATAAACTAAAAAATTCATATTAATAACGCTTCCTGCAGGATTCGAACCTGCGGCCCACTGCTTAGAAGGCAGTTGCTCTATCCAGCTGAGCTAAGGAAGCATTTCTTTATTATATCGGACTATAAAGGCCTAAACAATCAAAGTAATCCTTTTGAATTCATTTAGTTTATGATTGAGTAATTTAATCTATATTTTTTCTACGAAAATTTATTTAGAATATGAATAGTTTGGAATTTTAAGTTGGCTAAAAGACTTACGGAAAAACAGAAAAAAACAATAACAGATAGTTTTAAAGATGGTGAAACCATTGAGAATTTATCTAAAGAATTTAAATGCACGAACTCTACAATAATAAGAAATCTTAAAAAGGATCTAGGAGAAACAATTTATAAAGAAATAGCTAAAAAGATCAAAAACTCGTTCCAAAATAACTTTTGTGAGAATGCAAATATTGAAAATTACGAAACTGATTTAAGATTAGAAATCCCAAAAAATGATTTTAAAGAGATCAGAAATTTTAAGAATAGTGAAAAAGAGTTAAATCCTTCCGTTTCAGAATTTGTAGAAATTGCACCTGTAGATTATGAGATGGATGATTCATCTCGAAAGGAATTGTCTTCAGTTCCTATTTTCGAAATAGATTTTCCTAAAGTCGTTTATATGGTTGTAGATAAGAAAATTGAGTTAGAGATAAAACTATTAAAAGATTTTCCAGAGTGGGATTTTTTACCTCAAGATGATCTGAGTAGAAAAGCTATTGAAATATTTTTTGATTTAAATCTTGCTAAAAGATCTTGTAATAAAGAGCAAAAGGTACTTAAAGTCCCAAATACTGATGTATTTAGAATCGCATCACCTTTACTTCTTGCCAAAGGCATTTCAAGAATAATTTGCGCTGAAAATCTAATAGCTCTTTGAGCTATTTTTTATTTATTTTTGATATTAAAATCAATAAAGCATCCTAAAATAGAACCTAATATAAAACTAGACCCGACTACAAAACTTATTGGGAGTTCAATAGTTTCGTTAATTATTAAGTCTACTTTGCTTTTGTTTGAACTATTTTGTATCCCAATAAATAAAAGCGCAAATAAACAAGAATTGAAAATTGCTGAGTATAATAATTTTTTTATAAATAAGCTCATATAAATTAATAGTCTATTTTTATTTTAAATTAAATTATAAACTTCGCTTTTCTTTAGACCATTTTTCTTCGCCAAGTATTTTGATGCTGCTGACAAACTTAAGCCGGCATCTATTAAATCATTGAGATCTTTTTTAATAATTGATTTATTAGGATTAAAATCTCTTTTTTTAATACCTTCTATAACGATTGTTATTTCACCGATAATGTCTTTATCTCTGAAAAATTCTATAACATTATTAATATTATTACCCACATGTTCTTCAAATTTTTTTGTTAATTCTCTAGCCACCATAATTTCTCTATCTCCTCCACAGAATTCAAGTAATTCCTGTAGTAATTTCCTGAGTCTCTTGGGTGATTCATAAATTATAGTTGTTTTTTCATTTTTACTAATCTCAATAAGAATTTTTTCTCTATCAATTTTCTTTTTAGGAAGAAAGCCTTCAAATATAAAACTAGATGAGGGAAATCCACTTGAAACAAGCGCTGTTATCGCAGCACATGCTCCAGGAATGCAAATTATATCAATCCCTTCATATTTTACGCTCCTAGCAATATCTTCCCCTGGATCGCAAATTCCAGGCATACCAGCATCACTTACAATGGCAATTGATTTTCCTTCCTTAAGATCTTTTACTATTTTTGGAATTTTTATTAAAGCATTATGTTTATTAAAACTTATTAGCTTATTTGATATATTGAACTTGTTCATTATTTTTTTTGTTTGTCTTGTATCCTCACAAGCCACTAAGGAAACATTTTTTAGAATATTTAATGCTCGTTGAGAGATATCATTTAAATTCCCAATTGGAGTGCCAACAATATATAAAATACCGTTTTCCGGTTCCTCCTTTCTATGGGATAATAGAGAATTATTATTCATTTAATGATTGAATTGCCGTCTGGTGTTGATATTAGTAATCTTATCGATGATATAAGAATTTTCAGCTGGCAAGCAGCAGATATTTTGCTTTATTACTCTAAATTGTTGGAAAGTACAGATAATAAAAGAAATATAGTTAAAAGTAATAATGAAGACGATCCTGTCACTCTGGCTGATTTAAGAGTTAATGAATTAATTATTAATAAAATAAATGAAAAATACAAGAATATTAACTGGGATATTTTGAGCGAAGAAAATGTAAAAACTTCTTCAAAAATTTTTAATACTAAGACCGACTGGATTTGGGTCCTTGATCCACTTGATGGAACAAAGGATTTCATCCAAGGGACAGGCAACTATGCAATGCATTTGGCATTAAACTTTAAACAAAAACCTTATATTGGGTTTGTTTTGATTCCTGATAAAAATCAATTATGGATTACTGATGGGAAAAAAACATGGTGCGAAAATAGAGATGGATCAAAATATCAACCAATTCTTTTGAAAAATAGAAATCTTCATGAAATGACTTTAGTAACAAGCAAAAATCATGGTAATGAAACTTTGAGAAAATTAATTCAAAAAATCAATTTTTGCAAAGTACAAATAATGGGCAGCATTGGATGCAAAATAGCATCTATAGTCCAAGGAGAAAGTGATATTTATATCTCTCTTAGTTTGCCAGGTAAAAGCTCACCAAAAGATTGGGATTTTGCCGCTCCAGATTCCATTCTTAGAGCGGCTGGTGGGGCAATTACAAATTTAGATAATCAAGAACTATCCTATGGTAAAGCTAGTTTTGAACAAGGGGGCATCATAGTTGCCACAAATGACAAGAAAATACATGGAAGTATTTGCTACGAAATAAAGAAAATTATTCAGAATAATGGCATTTATCCTCTTTAGTTTTTAATTAAGCGGTGCAACTGGAGTAGGCGTTGGATCGGGATAAGACATCCCATTATTTTGTCCAACACCTCTCAAAGTAAGATTAATCCTCCCCCTACTATCAATCTCTCTAACCCTTACGGTCACTTCATCTCCTTGTCTTACGACATCTTCTACTCTCTCAACCCTAGCTTCAGATAATTGAGAAATGTGAACCATACCTTCTTTGCCAGGCAATATTTCTACGAAAGCACCTATAGGAATTATTCTCGTTACGACACCAGAGAAGATCTCACCCTCATGAACTTTACGAGTGAGGCCCTCAATAATCTTTTGAGCTTCCTCTGCTGCGGCACCATCATGTGAGGCAATAGTTACGATTCCTCCGTCCTCTATATCAATTTTTGTATTAGTCCTTTCGGTAATGCCTTTAATAGTCCTTCCTCCAGGGCCAATAACTGTTCCAATTAATTCAGGATCTATCCTAAAACTTAATAGTCTAGGCGCGTGTGGTGATAATGATTCCTGAGGTTTATCAATTGCTTCTTGCATTTTTTCTAAAATATGTATTCTAGCTGGTCTGGCTTTTTTTATAGCTTCAGAGATTATGGAAACAGGTAAACCTGAAATCTTCATATCCATTTGTAATGCAGTTATGCCTTTTTCTGTTCCAGCAACTTTGAAGTCCATATCTCCAAGGAAATCCTCAATCCCTTGAATATCTGTAAGGATTCGAATTTCTTTACCTTCTTTAATTAATCCCATTGCAGTACCGCTTACTGGAGCTTTAAGAGGTACACCTGCATCTAATAATGAAAGTGTACTGCCGCAAACAGATCCCATAGAAGTCGAACCATTTGAACTTAAGACTTCACTTACGACTCTTAGTACATATGGAAAAGTTTCCTTCCCAGGAAGTACAGGTATTATGGCCCTTTCAGCTAAAGCTCCGTGACCAATTTCTCTTCTGCCAGGAGTTCTCATTGGTCTTGTTTCTCCAACAGAATATGGTGGGAAATTGTAGTGATGCAAATAAGTTTTCTCTGTGCTTGGATTCAGGTCATCCATTTCCTGGGCATCACTGGGTGTCCCAAGAGTAGTAGTAGATAATACTTGGGTTAAGCCTCTTTGAAATAATGCAGAACCGTGAACTCTTTTTGGAAGAATGCCAGCAGAGGCTGTTATCTTTCTAACTTCGTCAAGTTCTCTTCCATCAACTCTTTTACCATCATTAATGATTTGGGACCTCATTAATTTTTTTGTTAGTTTTTTAAAGTCAGAATGAATTAATTTTTCATTTTCTGAGGTTAGAACTTTTACTTGATTGTCATCTTTAAGAGAATCAATTTTACTTTGAGTTTCAGTTTTAATTTTTTCGAGTTCAATATCCCTCTCATCTTTTGATTGATCAAATTTCTTAAGAACCAAATCTATAGCTTTACTGCAATTTTTTTCCAAATAAGAAGGTAAAGTTTTATCCTCTTCAGGATCCGATGGTTTGATTTGTTTTATTCCTAAATCTTTTAGTAAATCTTCTTGAGATTTAATAAGTTCAGTCACAGCCTCATATCCAAAATCTATAGCTTCGATTGTATCTTGCTCTGATAATTGATTTGCCCCTGCTTCAATCATGACGATACCGTCTGGTGATCCTGCAACAACAATATCTAAATCTCCTTTCTCAATCTCTCTATAGCTAGGATTTAAGATGAAATCATCCCCTATAAGCCCAACTCTTACCGCAGCCATTGGCCCATAAAATGGAATCTCACCAAGTAAAGTTGCTATTGAAGCCCCAGTAACAGCCAAAACATCTGCTGGCACTCTTTCATCTAGAGAAAGGCATGATGCCACTATTTGAATCTCATCCCTAATCCATGTAGGAAAAAGTGGCCTCATTGGCCTATCAATTAATCTTGCAATTAAAGTCGCTCTTTCTGGTGGGCGACCCTCTCTCCGCATAAAACCACCTGGAATTCTCCCTGCAGCATAAAGTTTTTCTTCATAGTCGCAAATCAGAGGGAGAAAGTCTGATGGTTCTTTTTTAGCAGTTTTTGTCGCTGTAACTAATAGTGAGGTATCACCACACTCAATCATTACTGATCCACTTGCTTGAGGAGCATATAGTCCTGTAGTTAGTCGTATCTCTCGTCCGTCAAACGTGATCGACTTATTTTGTCCTTCCACTTTTTAAATTATAAATCTATACATAATTTATTCTTACATTTAATAGGGACATATTGAGTAAATTATTTAGATAAGCTGTAAAAATTTTTAAAAATGTCCTAAAAATGAATTTTAATTTCTAAAAGTATTATTTTTCTTGAGAAAATATAGTACTTAAGTTAAAAACTCATACTACCAACTTGATTTAACTACTCCTGGAAGTTCACCATTATGAGCTCTTTGTCTTAACTGATTCCTGCAAAGGCCAAAATCTCTATATACTCCTCTAGGCTTACCAGTTGCCCAACACCTATTTCTTACTCTATTTGGCGCAGAGTTTCTTGGCAGACCTTGAATCTTTCTATGAATTTCTAACCTTTCCATTGGATCTTTTGCGGCATTAAATTCATCTAATAATGATTTCCTTTTTGCAGCATATTTCTTCACGAGTTTTTTGCGTTTAACTTCTCTCGCAATCATGGACTTTTTAGCCATTAAATATAATCTTTAAACTAAATAATATATTAACAGCTTGGAGAACAGTTTTTAAAATTTATTTATTGGTTTAATAATCTTTGTACGATTAATAGTTGACTAGTATCTCTGATAATAAGCAGAACGCTTAGTCCAACTAAAAGAAAAAAACTGGACTGAGTAACAACCATTTGTACCTTGACTGGAACAGGTTTCCCCCTAAAACCTTCAATTAAAGTGAAAACAAGTTGTCCACCATCTAACAATGGTAAAGGTAATGAATTAAGTACTGCTAAATTAATAGAAATTAAAGCCGCAAATAATAGTATCCCAGTCCCTCCTTGTTGTGATAGTTGAGCGCCGATTTCAACAATTTTTACCGGCCCACTTAATTGTTGAGCTGTTGAGGAGAAATTTGTTATTAAACCTTTATAACCTTGAATTGTTTTTACCAAAAGTGATGAAAATTCATTATTAGTGTATTTAAAAAGTTCGAAAACGTTTTTTGTTTTTTTAGTTTCTTTCTTTATATTCGGTTGCAATTGAGCACCTATTGTTCCTTTCCCATCAATATTTTTTGGTATCAAAGTTAAATCTTTGAAAATCCCCTCTCTTTCAATTTTTATTGAAATTGGTTCATCTGATGAATTTTGAATCTCTTTTACTAAAGTGGAAACAGCTTGATCTCCAATTCCTAAAGGACTAGTTTCAATTTCTAATATTTTATCTCCTGGTTCTAAGCCAGCAAGAGAGGCTGCTTTCTCAGGTTGAGTCGCCAAAACTAAAATACCCGGTTCTGGATCAAATGGAATACCAACAGTAGTTACATTTATAATTAAGATTGTATAAGCAAGTATTAAGTTAGCGAATACTCCAGCGGAGATTACAATAACTCTTTGGATTATTGGCCTATTTTTTAAAAGATTTGGATCTTTAGGGTCAATATTATTTAGTTCTTCATCAGGAAAGGATACAAAACCTCCAAGAGGAAAGGCTCTGAATGAATAAGTGATATCTCTAAATTTTTTTTGAATAATTGAGGGTCCAAAGCCAATCGAGAATCCATCAACATAAATACCTTGTAAAATTGCTGCAAGAAAATGACCCATCTCATGAAAAAATATGAGGAATCCAAGTACTGTTATTGAGGTTAAGACATTCATTGTTGTATCTTAAGCAGTTTTTAAAAGATTTGACCCAAAATATGGAACCAGAGCATCTGGAATCTTAACGGTACCATCTGTTTGTTGGCCATTCTCAAGAATAGCAGCCATTGTTCTTCCTACAGCAAGCCCACTGCCATTTAAGGTATGTAAATATGTATTTTTTTTATCAATTTTTGATCTTATTGATGATCTACGCGCTTGAAAGTCAAGGCAATTACTGCAACTTGAAATTTCTCTATAACATTTATTACTGGGTAGCCAGACTTCAAGATCAAATGTTCTACTAGAGGAAAAGCCTAAATCTCCAGTACAAATATCTACTAATCTGTAAGGTAAGTTGAGCTTTTTTAAAATACTTTCTGCATCAGAAGTAATCTTTTTATGAGCTTCTAAAGATTTACTTGGATCACAAAACCAATAGAGCTCAACCTTATTAAATTGATGAAGTCTTATTAAACCTTTAGTATCCCTTCCATAACTTCCAGCTTCTCTCCTAAAACATGGACTATATGCAACATACTTAATAGGTAACTGCTGGGGATCAATAATCTCGTTTCTATGAAAAGCAGTTAGTGGAACTTCAGCTGTTGGAGAAAGCCATAAATCGTCATTAGAACACTTAAAACTTTCATTTGAAAATTTAGGTAATTGTCCAGATCCTCTAAGACTTTCTGAATTTACTAAAGCTGGAGGCATTAACTCTAAATAACCATTTTTGGTATGAATATCGAGCATGAAATTAATCAATGCCCTCTCTAATCTTGCACCATCACCGATAAGAGTAATAAAACGACTTTTTGATATTTTTGTTGATTTTACAGAGTTAAAAATATTAAGACTTTCGCCTATTTCCCAGTGTGATTTAATATTCTCTTTTCTAGAAGGGTCCCCCCAAGTTTTTATTTGGACATTATCACTTTCATCTTTTCCAATAGGTGCATCTTTGCTAGGAAAATTTGGCAAATTATAAATCTCATTATCTACTTCTTTATCTAATATTCTTTGCTTCTCTTCAAGCTCAGAAATTTTAATTCTATATTCGTTTCCCTTTTTCTTTAAATCATTAAGTTCTTGTGAGTTATTATTTTGCGATTTCCCAATTACTTGACCGATTGATTTGCTTAATTTTTTACTCTCGGATTGGAGGCGGGATATTTCTATATCTATTTCTTTTTTCTTAACAGTTAATTCGTGTATTTGGGATATCTTATAAACTTTTCCTCTTAAGGATAAATTCTCTTCAACAAAAGTTGGATTTTCCCTTATTAATTTTTGATCTAACACTCTTTTTTTTTTTTTAATACCTTAATTAAGATAGTTAATCTCAATTCATTATTTGGGATTTTTGATGAAAAATTAACTAAATTAATGATTTCTAACTTATGTAATATTTTAAAAATTAAATAAATTAATGATTTCTAACTTATGTAATATTTTAAAAATTAAATTTTAATTACGATGCAGAGCGAGCCCGTCCTGTAGATGACCATTCTTTTAGTAAATCAATTTGCTCTTTAGCGGTTCTTGATAAGGGAACTAATTCAGAAACTGCCTTTATTAAATCTTTCTCCATGAGCTCTCTATTCTCAGAGAATGAAATGTGCATCCCCTCAATTACTGCTTGTTCAAGTTCTGCACCTGAGAATCCATCCGTTCTGTCGATGATGGTAGAGAGAGGGAAATTGTAACTTGGTCTTCTTTTTTTTAAGTGCAAATCCAGAATGCTTAATCTTTCTTCGGAATTTGGTAAATCAAGGAAAAATATCTCATCAAATCTACCTTTCCTTAATAATTCAGCCGGAAGCTTATCTATAGCATTAGCGGTGGCAATTACAAATACGGCGGATTCTTTTTCAGACATCCAAGTCAGCAAACTTGCCAAAACTCTTTGACTTGTCCCTCCATCACTTCTTGCATCGCCACCAAAGCCTTTATCAATTTCATCGATCCAGAGGATACAAGGTGCCATGGCCTCAGCTCTCGATATTGTTTCTCTTGTTCTTGCCTCACTTGAACCAACAAGGCTAGAAAATAGTCTGCCCACATCTAATCTAAGAAGTGGCATCGACCAACTCTTGGAAATTGATTTTGCAGTAAGTGATTTCCCTGTTCCTTGCGCTCCTACAAGTAAGACCCCCTTTGGAATAGGTAGTCCATAGTCTCTAGCTTCTTTAGAAAAGGCCCTATATCTTTGATTAAGCCAAACTTTTAAAACATTTAAACCACCAATATCATCTTGACTTGATTTAGCTTCGAAAAATTCTAAAATTTCACTTCTTGCTATAACTTGTTTCTTTTCTTCAAGAATATCTTTAATATCTTCTTTACTTATTTTCCCTCTTTGAGCAAGAGCCTTTGCAGTGACTTGCTTTACTTTTATTTCGGTTAATCCACTTGAAGCTATAGAAAGTTGGTTTAAGTCTTGTTCGTCAAGATTTGAATTGGTATTGATAGCAATTCTTTTTATTAGATTTCTTAATTCTTTTTGATCAGGTAAAGGTAAGTTTAGAATTGTCATTAATTCATCCAGCTCTTCTGATGATGGAAATAGATGAGAACTAATAATTAAATTATGACTGGTTTCCTTAAGCGCTGAAGATAGTTCTTTAATAGTTCTATTAATAGATGGATCATCATAAAATTTATGAAAATCTTTTAGTAATAAAACTGTTGAGACTTCAGAACTTTGTTCTTTAAGCCAATTAAGCACTCCTAAAGGATTGTTAGAAAATTTACCTTCTTCATTTATTAATCCTTTAATACCGCTAACACAATCCCAGCAAAGGAATCTTTTTATACTTAAACTTTCACAAGAGAAATTAACTAATTTTTCTAATCTTTCTTCTTCTTTAGTTCTTATCCAAATTAATGAAGTTCTTGATTTTATAAGTAATTCTAAATTTCTACACCAAGAATTCATTATTTAAGATTAAGATTATTTTTTACTGTTAGGTTCAAAAGGTAATCTTTTGTCAGAGATAGTTGAAGCAGAAGTTGTTATTACTTGATCTTTGGCCAATAATTGTTGATCCAAAATTTTCTGTAGATTCTCAGGAAGAGCTTCTTTATTAAGAAGAAAAGTCTGAAATGCCTGAAATATATTGGCAACAACCATATATAGTAACACTCCTGCTGGAAGAGGGAAAAACAGAAACATACCAGTAATCATTACTGGTGTAATTTTGTTAGCTGTTGATTGCTGTGGATTCGCAGGCATCCCCTGACCAGACAAAACTTGAGAAAGAAGCAGGGTTAACCCAAAGGCCCCAACTAGTGTCGCAATATCCCAATTAATAGCCCCATCTACATAAAAACCAACTTGACCAAGAGCTTTTATAAAAAGAAAACCACTTTTGGCAGCTAGACCAGGTATTTTCGCTTCAATTGTTGCATCACCTGGTTTAATTGCAGTTACAGTTCCGTCTTGGGAAACTTTTAGATTTTCAGATCCTTTTGATACCTTCCAAGTAGGGAGAAATTTTGAACCATTATCATATTTAGATAAAACTTCAGAATAGCTATTCCCATTCGTTGTTTGCAAATTTATTTTAATTGATTCTTCTGTTCCTAATTTTGTTCCATTAGGAATACTAGCTATTACAGGGAAATGTGATTTTTCTGTAATGAATATAGAGTGTCTTGGTGATTTATAAGGTTTTGGATCAATAGCTGCAATTTGATCCTGTGGAACGACCTTAAGATTTATGTTGTAAGGAACATCAGCGAATGGTGAACCTCTTAATGTTGCAAACAATGCAAATAGAACAGGCATTTGTACAATCAATGGAAGGCAACCTGCGAGGGGACTGCCAAACTCGTTCATTAGTTTTCCTAATTCTTCTTGCTGTTTCTTTGGATCACCTGAAAACTTAGATTTTATTTCTGCTTGCTTTTTTTGCATTACTGGTTGGGCAATCTTCATCCTTCTTGCGCTCCTAATGGAACCTGCGCTTAAAGGGAAAAGTGCAATCCTAATTACAACTGTTAATGCAACAATTGCTAAACCATAACTAGGTACTAAACCGTAGAAAAAATCTAGAATCGGGATAAGTAGTTTTTCAGAAATGAACCCTATCACGATATTAAAGAAAGTGTAATTTTGCTTGACATTTTATTTTACAGGAAAAAAAGGTTTTTGTAATTAATTTATTTAGGATTTAGTAGCAAATCCTTCTACCTCGTTGAGATTTGGGATTTGTAATCTTTTATTTATATTCTCTTCAATAAATTTCTGCTTTTCTCTGAATAGAGGTAATGATTTCATTTCTACCTTTGATCCGTCATTAAGAATAAGAACCATGTCACCATATGATCCGAATCCTCTTGGAATAGATCTGATTTCTTCAATGTTACTTAATGATACTTGTGTTTTGTTTTTACCAAACCATCCACCATCTATTGTAATTCTTTTATTTGTAATTTTATATCTCAACCAAAGTGCTCTAACTATTGCGGCAAAGGTAAATGGCAAACCAAGAATAGTTACAGCTGCTAGTAGATTTATTATCAAATCACTTTTTGCAGGACCTCCTTCGTAAAAGGTTTCTTCATTCATGTTAATCATTTGATTAGACGAGATGTGAACATTAAGTTTTGAAATTCCTCCAAAAGTCTATCTTTATCATTGCAGAAATCCCCAAATTTAAGGTTAACAAGTAACCAATAAGGTTTGTGGCTATTAATTTTGTGAATGTTTGTTAATAACCACTCTTGCAGAATCCTCCTTTTTTTGTTTCGATCTACAGCTTTTTTTGAAACTTTTTTGCTAATTGCAATTGCAACCCTAAATTTGTTTGATGTATTTGTGAGATTATGAGATAAGAGGATTTTCGGATTTGATATTGCCAATTTAAATGTCATTAATTTTCCATGATATTTTATGGAATTTTTATGAATATAATTAAAAGTCCTATGACCTTTTAAACGCATATCTTTAGGTAAACCCATTTAAATTTAAATCTAGACAGCTATTCTTTCTCTCCCTTTTTGCCTTCTGCTTTTAATAACTCTTCTACCAGTATGAGAACGCATTCTTACTCTAAAACCAGATACACGTTTTCTTTTTCTTGAAGTTCCGCCAAATGTTCTTTTAGTCATTTTTTTAATTAACCATAATTAATTTATCATTTAATCGATCACTATGGTCCAGCTTCCTAAATAACTTGAAACTGATTTTCCTTTAGGTTGCCCATATGAGTGGAATTGAAATAGGCCTGATTTTTTTGGATTAAAGACTTTTAAGACAATTGCATAACTATCTTTATTAGCGGGAATTGGACTGTAAGGATAAATATCTAGTGATCGTAAGCCTGATTCCTCCTTATTAATTTTGATATCAGCTGGAATATCTTCTAAACATTTTGTTCGATTTTCAAAACCACCTATTCTTACCTTGCAAAAACTAATTTTTTCGTTTTTTAAAGTAGATTTAAAGGTTTTAGGGATTTTTAGATTAATTTTTAAGAGATCAGTTCTTCTATCAGATGGCCTAAAGAAAAAATAAATTGTATTTCTAAATTTCCTTTTATTGTCTTTTTGAAGCCATTTTAATCGTCTATACCCAGAGTTTTGGTCCCACTGGAATTCCAATCCTGCTTTAGCATCTTGGATGTTATTGAAAAATGGAGTTGAAAATAAAATTGTAGGGATAAGAAAAAATCTTAAAATTTTAAAATTTAAAGCAAGTTTTTTTGTATTTTTAAACATTGATTAAATGAATTTTTAAAGGATTAAGGTTTATCCAAATTTAAAGTGGAAAAAATTGTCTTAAATTAAGGTTAACATCTATCAGCCCTTAATTTTGAAGCCCCTCTTAAGTAGGGATGCTTTACGGGATTATTTGGAGGTGATAAAACTTGAGCCATTATTCTTATACAAAAATCGACATCATTAGAAACATACATTTGTTGACAGTCTAAAAATGCTACTGAATCAAGTCCATTGCATTTCCTTGCAACTGAAGCAGGAAAACATGCATCCAAATCTTTTGTCGCAGTGAATGTAATTGATAATAAATTTGTCTTAATCAGATTGTTACGTGAAATTAATTCATCTATTAATTCCACTACGGCATCTTCTATTTCCTCAACTGAATTCCCCGAGGATGTTGTAGCTCCTCTAATAAATTTAATTTTATAATCATCTTTCATTTTTTCATACATATTTGTTTAAGGCTTATATAACCAAAGTATTTTATTAGATGAATCAATCTCAAAAAAGATGTTATTGATGATTTTTTCGATAATTTTACTTCCAGGAATTAGTCCAAGTATTTTCTTTTTTTTCTTACCAAATGTTAAGGGCTTAATTTTAGGATCAATATCAACCAATTTTGCAGCAAGTTCTCTTGCTACAAATTCATCTCCAACTTCATCAACAAGACCTAATTCTTTTGCTTGCGTTCCAGTGAAAATTCTTCCATCGGCAAATTTTATTACTTCTTCCACGGGTAAATTTCTACCTTCAGCAACAGCTTCAGTAAATTGTTTATAACTTTCATCTATCAGGCCTTGAAGCAGTGTTCTTCCTTCATCACTTAAAGGTTTATCTGGAGAAAGTATATCTTTAAATACACCGCTTTTAACAGTTTCGAATTTTATGCCAACTTTATCTAATAATTCAGATAAATTATTTCCTCTTATAATCACACCAATAGAGCCAGTAATTGTTCCTGGATTTGCAACTATTTTGTCAGATGCAACACCAATATAAACACCTCCCGATGCTGATATGTTCCCAAAACTTGCAATGACTTTACATCCTTTATCTTTTAGTCTTTTAATAGCAGAGTATATTTCTTGGCTATCACCAACGGTCCCCCCTGGTGAATCAATTCTCAGGATCAAAGCGGGGAATTCTCTATCCTCGATTTGTTTAAGAGATTTAAGGACAGAAACTCTTGTTGAACTTGTAATAGGCTCATCAATTACGATACGAGCCATTCTTTTTTTTGACTTTCGTCTAAAAGGCCAAATCATTCTTTTAAGGTAAAACATAAAACTACTTTAAAAAGATTATCAGCAGACCTAATGAATTCAATCCTAAATTGGTTTTTAATGATACTCCCTTTTGCACTTTGGGGTACTTCGATGGCGGCTATGACTCCCTTAGTATCTAGTGCTGGGCCGGAGTTTGTTGCTTCTTTAAGATTGCTACCTGCAGGGATTCTTGTTCTAATTACAACATATTTGTTTAAAAGAGATTTGAAGATATATAGGTGCGATTTGAAGTGGTTTTTTGTTTTTACAATTGTCGATGCCACTTTTTTTCAGTTGTTTTTAACTTATGGCATAGAAAAAACTGGAGCGGGTCTTGGCTCTGTATTGATTGATTCTCAGCCCCTTTTGGTGGCGATTTTAGCAAGGGCAATTTTTGGAAATTTAATTAATCCAATTGGATGGTTAGGCTTACTTTTTGGTTTAGGAGGAATAGTATTTTTAGGTGTTCCGCAAGAGTTTTTAGAAAATTGGTGGTTATTGTCTGATAAGGCTATGAGCGATGTAGCTTTTAATTTCGGTGAACTTTGGATGCTTGCAGCTTCTCTAGCGATGGCCCTAGGAACAATTTTAATTAGGTTCACCTGTACTAAAAGTGATCCAGTCGCAGTTACAGGCTGGCATATGGTTTTAGGGAGTGTGCCCTTAATTATTAGGCATTGCTTAAAATCAAATTTTCAAATAATCCCAAGTTGGTCATTATTTGATTGGGGACTCATGTCATTTGCAAGTGTCTTCGGAGGCGCAATAGCTTATGGATTGTTTTTCTACTTTGCTAATAATAAAGAAATAACTGGATTTAGTACCCTTGCATTTTTAACTCCTGTATTCGCTCTTCTTAGTGGAGGTCTTTGGTTAGATGAAAGACTTACTATTGTGCAATGGATAGGAGTGGTTTTTGTTCTTATCTCGGTATTTTTTGTTAGCCAGAGAAGGTCTATATGGGAAAATAAATCTGCAGATACTAGTATTTAATAAGTTTCTTGGGGTAAAAAATCTAATAATGCATATAGTTTTGATTAGTACTCCAATAGGTTTTCTGGGAAGCGGCAAAGGTGGTGGAGTTGAATTAACTTTGAATTCATTAGTATCGGGTTTACTTTCCTTGGGGCACTCGGTAGATGTTATAGCTCCCAATAATTCTAAATTATATGAAAGTAATGAAAAAGCAAAATTACATTTTGTAGATGGTGAAGATCAAATTAGTTGGCAGCATCAAGATTACAATTCTTCCGTAAGTATTCCAGACAATTCACTTTTAGCAGGAATGCTTGAAAAGGGATTAGATATTGCTAAAAAGGCAGATGTATTATTAAACATGTCTTATGATTGGTTGCCCATTTGGATGACTCTAAATATCGAGATACCCATTGCGCACATTATTAGTATGGGTTCTGAGAGTTTAGTAATTAGTAATTTAATTTCAAAGGTATATGCTAAACATCCATATAATTTTGCTTTTCATTCCAAAATACAAGCTGATGATTATCCATTCATAAAAAAACCAATAATTATTGGTAATGGTTTTAAATTAGATAATTATACTTTTCAAGATTCAGTGAAGGGGCCTTTGGCGTGGGTTGGGAGAGTAGCACCGGAGAAAGGTTTAGAAGATGCTGTTTATGTTGCAAATAAACTTGGCGAAAAACTAAAAGTTTGGGGAGTTAAAGAAGATGAAACCTATGCCTCAGAGATAGAACAATCTTTTCCTCAGGGAACTATAGATTGGATGGGTTTTTTATCAACCAATGAATTACAAAAAGAACTTGGTAAATGCAGGGTGTTGCTAAATACTCCGAAATGGAATGAGGCATATGGGAACGTAGTTGTTGAGGCTTTAGCCTGCGGGGTGCCGGTAATAGCTTATAGAAGGGGAGGACCTAGTGAAATTATTCAGCATGGGCAAACAGGGTATCTTGCTACTCCGGATGATAAAAGAAATATGCTTTCCTATGTAGAGATTATTGAAAAAATAAAGCGTAAAAATTGTAGAGAATGGGTAGAAAAAAATGCCTCCACAGATACATTTGCTAACAAGGTTGTGAACTGGCTTAATAAGGTAATCAAAGAATATAAGTAAAATTTATATAGTCAATGGTTCTTTCCTACACAAAAAAAAGGCTTTTAACTTTATTGATGATTTTAGTTTCTGGGATCATTATTTTTATTTTGGGTTTAGGCAAAACAGGACTAGTGGATGAAACTCCCCCTTTATTTGCTGCTGCTGCTCGCACAATGAGTGAGTCTGGTGATTGGTTAACTCCAAAAGTCAATGGAATATTCCGTTTTGATAAGCCTCCACTAATATATTGGCTAATGGGTTTTTTTTACTCATTACCGAAAAACGAGATTTGGGATAGTTTAGGGACACTCTCAGCAAGACTCCCCTCAGCTTTGGGATCATTATTTTTAATGTTGATGATTGGAGATACGTTGTTTTGTTGGCCTCAGAAGGGTGATAGGCAATTCCTCACTCCAATAGTTGCATCATTAGGCTTTGCTCTTTCTCCATTGATAATTATCTGGAGTAGAACTGCCGTGAGTGATGCTCTTTTAACTGGAACTTTGGGGATTAGCCTACTATTGTTTTGGAGAAGAATGGCAAGTAACAATAATGATCAATGCATCTCAGCGTGGGTGTTTTTAGGGTTTGCAATTTTAACTAAAGGACCTGTTGCATTTGTTTTGGCAGTATTGACTCTTACATCTTTTTTATTTAGTCAGAAGGATTGGAAAAGTTTGCTTCGCAAGATAAATCCTAAGAAAGGTTTTTTAATAACAATCCTAATAAGTGTTCCATGGTATATCTTAGAACTGATCAAAGAAGGAAAACCTTTTTGGGATAACTTTTTTGGTTATCATAATTTTCAAAGATATACATCAGTTGTCAATAATCATGCTGAACCATTCTGGTTTTTTCTTTACATAATGATACTAGGTTCATTACCATTCACCCCTTTTTTGTATCACGGTATATTTAAAGCTTTTAAGGATTTCTTGAAAAGTATAAAAGACAGTTGCAAGGTTAGTGAAACCCTTTTCACATATTCTCTATGCTGGTTAATATCAGTTTTAATATTCTTTAGTATTTCTGCGACGAAACTTCCAAGCTATTGGTTGCCTGCAATTCCAGCAGCGGCGATTTTAATCAGTAATAGCTTTATAAGCCTGAAAAATAAAAATAAAACTTATTTATATTTGTGGATTTTTAATATTTTAATTTTTTTTGGAATTTCAATAGCATTCTTTTTCTCAAATATTTGGTTGAGTTCAATAAATGATCCTGAAATGCCTAATCTTGGATTTGAATTAATAAGCTCTGGGATAATTTTCAAATCCCAATTGTTTTTCTCTTTATTTACACTCCTAGCAATAACTTTATTTTCTTTAAAATCAAAAAATATATTTCTTTATCTTCAAATTCTACTTTTAATTGGACAATCTTTTTTAATGACGCCAATTAGAAAATTAGCAGATACTTCAAGGCAACTACCTTTGAGGAATATTTCAAAATTAGTTTCAGGTATTCGAGAGGAGAAGGAAACTTTAGCAATGATTGGGATAAGAAAACCTTCTTTACATTATTATTCGAGACAAATAGTTTTTTATGAGCCAAATACTAAAGAAGGATTAATTAACCTTTCAGACAGGCTAAATACTGATAGGAGAAAAAATTATGAGGACCATCCTGATTATGAATACAAATCTTTATTGGTCGTGATAGATGAATACTCTTCGCGCCAACAGCACTGGTCAAATATTAACCATCAAAAATTGGGAGAATATGGGATTTATAATTTATGGCGAATTAAAAAAAGTGATTTAAATAAGTATTCGGAATTTTTAGTCAATAGTGGTTATAAATCTGACTGGAAAAATAGAAAAGTTGAGAAATTCTAACAAAGTCTTTTTTTAAGAATAGCTTTTTTCAGATCATCAAGGCTGCACTTACTGGGAATTTCAATTTCATTCAAATCTTCGAGTAATTCAAGATCAATTACAGAATCTTCAGCTAAAAAACTAAAAACTTCATTTATGCTTATTCCCATATCTTGAGCCATCTCTGATATGAGCCTTAGAGTATCCCTCCTCACAGAAATCCTGAGATCTAAAGGAATAAATTCATTTTCAGGGTTAGCTGACTTCATAGTCTAAATCTTAAGACATTATGTAGTTATCAGGATATTATCTTTACAATATTCATTAATCATGCATTTTTGGCTCTAAATCGTTTTATTTAGTGCATTCATAAATATTGTTAAAAGAGGAATTGTAAATATTGAAATTAAAGTTGAAGTAAAAAGAATTTTCGAAGCAATGTTTTTTTTTATCCCATAAGCTTCTGCCATTAAAATTGTGGATATTGCAGTTGGGGTACCTGCCTGAAGAATTACTGCTGATGATTGATAGAAGTCAAAATTTAAATACTTGCTTATTAGAAAAATAACTAAAGGAAAAATAAATAACTTTAATAAAATTGAGAATTTAATTTCTTCATTAAGATCAAAGATTTTACCCTTTTGATTTGTTATTAATCCAAGTCTTGAGCCTACAATTATTATTGCAAAAGCAATAACTATTCTTGCGGGTATCCAAAGGTAATTGCCTAATATCCCATCTATTTTGAAAAGGTATGCCACAAGTACACCAATGATCCCTCTTGATGCAGGGCTATTTATCAATGCATTTAATAATCCTTTGATATTTGGTATTTTCTTGTTTTGGGATTTTTCTTGAAGAAAAAAAGGTCCAAAAATCCAAGCAAATAGAGTTGTTCCCAAATCAAATCCGATAGTAAAGTTTATAGTTTTTGAAGGGAGAAGAGCTATTGCAATTGGTATTCCAAGAAATGATGTATTCCCTATTAGGCCAGCTAGCTGCAATGTGTAGTTAGGAAGTCTTTCTTTTAATAATGGGAATATGTTTATTAGAACTATTAAAAATCCAATTAGAAAAAATGCCAAGGCTGCACTTTTAATAAGGTTTAAATCTATACCCTCTTTTAATAAAATACCCATTACACTTAATGGAATGCCAAATCTTATTAGAGGTCTTGCCATATATTCAGATACCTTTGGTTTGTTTCTCCCAAGGAAAAAACCAAAAATTAAGAAAGGTATAATATTTATAAAAAGAGAGTAGATGGTATTAATTAAATATTTAATAAAGCAATATTAACTTGCCGTAGACCAGCAAAAAGTTTTTTATTATGCATGGATAATTTAAATTATTTTCCAGATTGCTTTATCAGGAATTAAAGGCGATTTATATAAATCTTCTGGTTCTTTTGTCAAAACTCTCCAATTTGGAACTCTGCAAGTTACGTAAGCAGGACTTTCTATTAAAACCCCAGGTTTCTCATCAAAAGTACAAGTAAACCCCTCTTTCCAAAAACCAGAATTGTTAAGGCTACCTTTAAACCAAACCCAGCATTTTGAAGTTTTCAAGATAAGCAAAATTTACTTATATAATAATTGAGATTTAAAAATATATCTATAATTCAATATTATTAGATTGATTCCTTCTCATTAAAAGTTTTTGAAAAATATATTTTTGATATTAATATCAAGAGATTTAAGATTAAGGTAATTAAATTGGATAAAAGTATTGGTGTAGAAGAGATTTTATAACCGTAAATAATCCAAAACATAACTCCAATAATAAACATTAATAAAGTTGTGAAAGAAATATCATCTGCCTTTTTTGTTTTTAAAGTCTTTATTAATTGAGGTAGAAATGCTGCTGTTGTTAAAATCGCTGCAAAATATCCAAATATATCTATATTCATAAAAAGGTTTTTAAAAACTATTCTTTATATTAAATCAGATAAAAATGCTAAAGGATTTATCATGTTTGATGAATATCCCAGGACATCACTCGAAAAAAATTTATAAATAACTTGATTTTTATCATTTAATAAAAAAGAAGCTCCTCTTTGAGGAAGATATTTTTCATGAAGAATGTAATCACCCCAATTTTGGATTATTTCATTCATATTATTTAATCTAAATGTTGCCAATTCAAATGGTCTCAAATAACCATCACCAAAAGCCTTTTTAAAAGAATTACCCGAAAATTTTAGAAATTTTAGGATTTCAATATTGTCAAATTCAGAATAGATTTGCGTTGCTTTACGGTCCCCTGTATAACCTCTAATAACTTCTTTTATTGTTTTAAAAGAATTTATTCCAGATAACATCAAAAGCATATTTATCCAGCCTCCCAATCCTATATCTAATCCTTTTGAGACTTTTAGATTATTATGAATTTGGTTATCAGGAACAACTATTAAATTTTCTTTACTAAAGCCAGTAAAATTACAGAATTTTTCTTTGCCATTTTGTTTCCCAATAGCAATAGCAAAAATATCCAGATTTTTATCTTGATCATTATCAATAAAATTTTTCAAATTTATTGCATATTCAAAGCTATCAAAATCTCCCAATAAACCAAATAAAACAATTAATTTAAATTTTTTTTCTCCTTTAAATTTAAATTCTTCAACAAGATTATTGATATTATTTTGAAATTTGTCAGTCACGATGCTTTAAATGATTTTTTATAAATTATCCTCAAAAAAATTTTCTTACATTAATTAGTATAAAATTTTACATGAAAAAGTTTTTAAAGAAATTAATTTAACGTTTTTAGATTTTATTATTTTAAGGTAAACATTTTGAAGTTATGACTGTAGGAATTTATTACGCAACTACAACTGGAAAAACTGAAGACGTAGCAGATCGTCTTCACAGCTTTATTTCTTCAGCAGAAGCACCTAAAGATGTTTCTGATGTGGATGATCTTTCGGAATTAGAAGGTCTTGATGGAATTATCTGCGGTATTCCTACTTGGAATACCGGAGCAGATGAAGAAAGATCAGGAACTGCTTGGGATTCAATTCTAGAGGATATTGGTGAACTAAGTTTGTCAGGAAAAAAGGTTGCAATTTTTGGTTTGGGAGATTCTTCTACCTATACAGAAAATTATTGTGATGCCATGGAAGAACTTCATAGCTACTTCATTAAAGCAGGGGCCGAAATGGTTGGTTACGTAGATAAATCTTCTTATACCTTTGATGAGTCTAAAAGCGTCATTGGAGAAAGCTTTTGTGGATTACCTATTGATGAGGATAGTGAATCTGATTTAACTGATTCACGTCTTGAAAAATGGGCTTCTCAGCTAAAGGGCGAAATCCCTTCATTGGGATAAGATATCAAAGACTTTACTTCCCAAATTTGTAACATTTGTTCTTTCACAATATGTTTTTTTTACATAAGTAATTAAATCTGTAAAGAACATGTAAAAAACCATAATGATTAGCAATATGCTCAACTTGCTGTTTATTTAAATCAAGTGTTACAAACTTACGGAAAATCTGATGTCACCTATGACTGGTATGCAGGGAATTCTGGTGTTGTTGGCCGTTCAGGTAAATTCATAGCTTCTCACGCTGCTCATGCCGGACTTATGATGTTTTGGGCAGGTGCTTTTGGATTATTTGAGTTAGCTCGTTACGACGCTAGTATTCCAATGGGTGAGCAAAAATTAATTTGTTTACCTCACCTCGCAGGTCTTGGGATCGGTGGTGTTGAAAATGGAGTTATCACTGAAACATATGGAATTCTGGTAATCTGCACATTGCATCTAATATTCTCTGCTGTATTGGGTGCTGGGGGGTTATTACATTCCACTAAATTTGCTGGGGATCTTGCAGATTATCCTGAAACCAGTAAGCCAAGAAAATTCGATTTTGAATGGGATGATCCAGATAAATTAACTTTCATTCTTGGTCATCATCTAATCTTTTTAGGTATAGGAGCTATTTGGTTCGTAGAATGGGCTAAATGGCATGGGATCTATGACCCTGCAATTGGTTCAACAAGACAAGTAATTTACAATTTGGATATTGCTGCTATTTGGAATCATCAATTTGATTTCTTAAAAATAGATAGTTTAGAAGATGTTTTAGGAGGCCATGCATTTCTAGCCTTTTTGGAAATTATTGGCGGAATTTTTCACATTTTTACTAAACAATTTGGAGAATATTCAGAATTCAAAGGTAAAGGTTTACTAGGTGCTGAGGCTATTTTGTCTTACTCAGTAGTAGGCGTTTCCTATATGGCTTTTGTAGCTGCATTCTGGTGTGCTTCAAACACAACAATATACCCAGTTGACCTTTATGGGGAACCTTTAAAGCTTCAATTTGAGTTCGCTCCTTATTTTGCAGACACAGTTGATTTAGGCTCTGGCGTATATAGTGCAAGAGCTTGGCTTGCAAATGCTCATTTCTATTTGGGATTCTTTTTCTTACAAGGTCATTTATGGCATGCTCTAAGAGCTATGGGATTTGACTTTAAGAAAATCGGTCAAGCGTTTGACAATATGGAAAACGCAAAGATCACACAAAAATAGTTAAATTAAAAAAAAATCCTCTCTTTAACTAGAGAGGTTTTTTTTTGTAGAATTATTTTTTAAGTTGAAAATTTAATGGATAATCTAAAAGAAATTAATTGTAAGGAGATTTTCCGAAACGCTTATGAAAATAGGTATACCTGGAAGAATGATTTTAATGGTTATCAAGGTAAATGTATTTTTTCAATTAATAATACTATTCACGAAGGTAAATTCTTATTAGGTAAAGACTTTAAACCACATATTCAAAAAATAGATAATGACAAAATTGTTCAAAGTATTGCCTCTCAATTATTTGAAGTATGTATACACAGGGTAAAGAGACAATTTCAATCTGTGCATTCAGAGAATAATTTTAATTTAGTAAAAAGTTCAGAAAGTGGGATTGAAATGAGTTTAACTGGTAAGAACGAAGGTGATAAATATAGAGTTAAAAATAACTGTATTAATATGGTCTATAGAAAAATTCATGGAACTATAATTGAAATTTTTGTTGAAGAATTCTTAGATACAGGAATAGGTTACCTTAGTAAAAAATATAGTAGTCAACAAATTGATCCTGATACACTTAAGGCAAATTCACAAAAATTGGAATATGAGGATGAATTTATAAATATTGGTAAAGAGGATTATTGGATTTTAAATTCGAGAACAATAAAATACTTAAACCAAAATCAAGAAGAAGTAATACAAAAGTTTGTTTTCCAGGATCTATATTTATTGAACTAAGTTTTTTATTCAACCAATCTAAATCCTTTATCAAGAAGTTTTTGATAAAGAAGTCTTGCTCTAAATGCTAAGATCTGTTCTTCATTTTCATTACTAATCACATGAAAATAATTATTATCTAGCTTATTTTTACTAAAACATACATTTGCTTCCCCTAATCTTAAAGTCCAGTTTTCTTCTTTGGCTAAATGTTGATTAGGACCTAGATCCCAAGGGCATTTTTCAGGATATTTTTCTCTTTTAGAACCCATAATTATTTATTTTAACTATCCAATATTAGTAAGAATTTAAAAGTATGGCTATGGGATATAATTTTCAGCTTTTTTAACTTTTTTTTCATATTTTAAAAGGGAATTATCTACTGTTTAGTTGCAATTAAACAATAAAATGGATCTTTATTTAAAAAATTAAAGAAATTAAGGTCTGGTTCATTAAATTGTTTAATAATTTTGGGTTCATTAAATCCGTTTGAAATTAATACTTTTCTTACATATTTGACTCTTTCTTCTTCTGTAGATGAAGTCCATATGTTAGGAGCCTTATGCCAAAATGCTCTATTTGAAAAAGCAATTATTATTTTGCCATGATTCCTCAAAATCCTTACTATTTCATTAGTTAAATTCTCTGGATATTGTAAATATTGCCAAGCTGCCACCATTAAACAATAATCAATACTTTCGCTATCTAAAGGTATTTTTTGATTTAAATTGAAATTTTGTATCCAATAAGAATCAAAAACTTTGTTTTTTTCAAGTTCTTGTTTGTTTAATCCATGCCCAATAACCTTTTTATAATTTTTATCTTTGGGTAAATAACTATCCCAACTGGACATTAAATCAAGGACAGTTGAATAATCTTCAATTTCATTTTCATAAACACCAGATAGATATTGCCTAAAATTTGCATCTAGATGATAAACAAATTTTGGATCAGAATAAAACTCTTCATCATTACGCTCATCTAGCTTTTTTCTCTGATAATTATTCAAAACTTCCAAAACAAGTAATTTAGTATTTGTATATTAAATTTAGTAAATAGGAATTCCAATTGTGTTTTAGAAATTTTTTTTCAGT